>JAFAHH010001004.1 GCA_019237355.1 Acetobacteraceae bacterium
ATACGGCACGGTGTTTGACGGCGGGGACTGAGGGGGCGGCGGGCCATAGGTCGCCGTAACTGCCGACGGCGCACCGACACAGCCCGTCATTCCCATCGCCAGCCCTGCCGATACGACGAGCCGGAAACCTACTTTCATCGCGGCGCCCATCCTTCGTTGCGATCCATACCTAATTCCAGCCAGCCTAACGCTCAAGACTCAGGTTCAACGTGTTTGAATACCCGGCCGAAAATCCGGTCCACCTCTCTCAAATGCAGCGCCGGATCCATCGCTTGGTCGAGCGCTTCGGGCGGCACCCGGCCAGCCACGTCAGGATCGGCCAGCAGATTGTCCCGGAAACTCCGCTCCTCCGGGCTTCCGAGCCTCTCCCACGTCTCCATCGCGCAGCGCTGAACGATGCGATAGGCCGCTTCGCGCGAGAGACCCGCCCGAGTCAGGGCCAGCAATACGTCTCCGCTGTGCACAACGCCGCCCAAACTCTCGAGATTTGCCGCCATTCGACTGGGGTAGACCACAAGCTTGTCAACCAAGCCCGCAAGCCGCGCGAGGGCGAAATCAAGCGCGAGGGTCGCATCGGGCGCAATCACGCGCTCCACGCTGGAATGGCTGATGTCGCGCTCGTGCCACAGAGCAACATTCTCGAGGGCGGGGATCACCGTACTGCGCACGAGCCGCGCCAGGCCGGTGAGGTTCTCGGACAGGACGGGGTTTCGCTTGTGCGGCATGGCGCTCGACCCCTTCTGGCCGGGGTGGAAGAACTCCTCGGCTTCCCGCACTTCCGAGCGCTGGAGGTGCCGTAACTCGGTTGCCAACCGCTGGATCCCGCTCGCCACGACGGCCAGGGTGCAAAAAAACGCCGCATGCCGGTCGCGCGGGATCACCTGGGTTGAAACCGGTTCCACTTCCAGCCCAAGCCGCCGGGCTAGATACTCTTCGACCCGCGGATCGAGATGAGCGTAGGTGCCCACGGCGCCGCTGACCGCACAGACCCCAACCTCGGCCCGGGCCTGAACCAGCCGGCTCCGGTTCCGCACGAATTCGGCGTAATGCCCAGCCAATTTGAGGCCGAACGTGGTCGGTTCGGCGTGAATTCCGTGGCTACGCCCGATCATCAACGTGTGCTTGTGCTCCATTGCCCGGCGGCGCAGTGCGGCCAGCACATCATCGACGTCCGCGAGCAACAAATCGATTGCCTGCGTGAGCTGCACTGAAAGACATGTGTCCAGCACGTCGCTGCTGGTCATCCCTTGATGCAAAAACCGGCTATCCGGACCAATCGCCTCCCCGAGCCAAGTAAGGAAAGCGATCACATCATGGCGGGTCTCGCGTTCGATCGCGTCGATGCGATCGATATCAGCCTGCGTGATATTGGCGATCTTCACCGAGCCTTGCAGCCGAATGGTTTGCGCCGCCTCCTCCGGGATCGCGCCAAAACGCGCCATCGCCTCAGCGGCGAGCGCCTCGATTTCGAACCAAAGGCGGTATCGGTTTTCCGGGGCCCAGATGGCCCCCATTTCTGCCCTTGTGTACCGGGGAACCATCGGGCGCTTCTCCTTCTACTTCGCGGTAACTAGACCCGCCGGGTCTAGAGCGCGATGGCTTGAGGCGGATACTGCCGGACGTCGCCCTGCGGCGATCCGGGGGCGGAAAGCCTGAATCGCGCTCTCCACCAGCACGCTAGAGGGTGATGGCTTCGGCCAGAAGCCATCCTCTTCTGCCAGAAAGCCGGAGTACGCGTCAGCCTCATGGACCTTGAACTTTCTGCAGAGGCTCTCGCCGCACTGCCGCAAGTGGTGCTGATTGACGTCGCCCTCGCAGGCGACAATGCCGTGGTGGTGGGAATGGCGGTTGCGGGTCTGCCGCCTCGACAACAAGCGCGCGCAATCGCGCTGGGGATTGCCGGCGCGACCGCCATCCGCATCGGTCTCGGGGCGATCACACTGCAGCTTCTGGAAATTATCGGACTGACCCTTGCTGGAGGGCTGCTGCTGCTCTGGGTTTGCTGGCGAATGTACCGGGAGCTAGGCCAGCACCGAAGGGCAGACGCTGCGGTCGCGAGGCCGCAGAAAAAGCTCTGGCACGCGATGCTGCAGATCATCCTAGCCGATGTTTCCATGAGCCTCGACAACGTGCTCGCCGTAGCGGGTGCAGCCTATGGCAGCCCGTGGGTCTTGGCGGCCGGGATAGGCCTATCCGTCATTCTCATGGGTTTGGCGGCGGGATTGCTAGCGCGGCTTTTGGAGACCCAACGCTGGCTCGCTTGGCTCGGGCTGCTTGTGGTTTTGTACGTGGCGATCCGAATGATTTGGGAAGGGTCGCAGCAAGTCGCCTCTGCTGTATGACTGACCTATTGGAGCCGTACCCGGAGCAGAACCGCGGTCGCAGCCCGACCCAATCGTCAGCATTGGCAATTACAGGCGGTACCGCGAGCGCGCTGCGCAATGCCGAGGCTAGATCGGCGCTGCCGCCTCGATGACCGCCGGCATGTTGCGTCCTCGGCGCTGACGGCGACGCCTTAAAGATGGGTTGCGATCCCCGCATTCGGACCCTCCGCCAAGGATCGCGTTAGTCTAACATAACGTCCCTCATGTTACATTATGTTTTCGAAGTCAATAAACGAGAATGCGGGTGCATCGGAAACCGGTGGGCTGGCTCCAGCGCGATCCCAGGTTGTCGCAAGAGCCGATGCAGCGGCAAGGCTTGCCGCTAAGGCAACAAGCAATACCCGAGCCAATCTCCCTCTGTTCCGCGCCATCCCACTCTCCCTCGCATTGCAAGCTGGTAATCTGAACATTCAGGCGTATGCAATGATCATGCAACCAAATCAAGCGCGGAACTGTTCTTTTTTGGATTGCAGGTGAATTGACCGGAGAGGGCTTAAAGCAGCCCCTCGCGGCGGAAGCTAACCCAGCGGCCGTTGCCGACGATGACGTGATCATGCAGCACAATCGAAAGGGCCTGGGCGGCACGCTTGATCTCGCGCGTCATTTCCACATCCTCACGGGATGGCGTGGGATCGCCGCTCGGATGATTATGCACAAGAATAATTGCTGTAGCATGCAGCTCCAGGGCGCGCTTCATTACTTCTCGCGGATAAACTGGAGTGTGATTAACCGTGCCACGAGCTTGCGCCTCATCAGCCACCACACGGTTTCGATTATCAAGAAACAAAACTCGGAACTGCTCAACCCGCTCGCGCGCAAGTGCGGTGTTGAGATAATCGATCAGCCGGTCCCAATTATTCAGTACTGGCCGGTTCATCACCTCTGCCCGGGCCAGTCGCACGGCCGCGGCCTGCACGATCTTCAGCGCCGAAATACCAGCTTCCCCGATACCCTCAACCGCGCGCAAGTCCTGCAAAGGCGCCGCGATGACCCGGCCGAAACTGCCAAAGCGGTCAAGCAGCGCCCGCGCAATACCCTTGGTATCGCGTCGCGGCAGTGCTAGGAACAGCACCATTTCAAGCATTTCGTGGTCGGCAATCGAGTCAGGGCCGGCGGTGAGTAAGCGTTGCCGCATGCGAGCGCGGTGCCCTTCTGTACTGGCAGGCGCGCCCGGTGTTTCTGGAGCTTCGATAAGCTCCATTTTCTCTGCGAACCGGGTTAGTTGGAGAGCCGAACGCGCCATTCCTTTGTATCTTTGACATACGAGCGGGCAAACGAAAAGGAAAAAGCGACTAATTTTGCGTGTAACACCCAGGCCGGTGATGCGAATCCGGGCGCCATTCCGGAGCGGATCCGGGTTTGGCGCGCCATCGCGAAATCAACACTTTGGGCTCGCTGCTACGCTGGCTGCCTGGTCGGTGCGCTGGTGTAAGGCGGCTTATGCAGTCCGGCCGGAGAATAGGTGAACACCTCGCATCCATCCTCCGTTACACCGACCATGTGCTCGAATTGGGCCGATAGGCTGCGGTCCCGGGTCACGGCAGTCCACCCGTCGTCAAGCACCTTCACCTCGGGGCGTCCGGCGTTCACCATGGGCTCGATCGTGAAGAACATACCGGGCCGCAACACCGGCCCCTCGCCGGGCCGGCCAAAATGCAGAACGTTGGGCGGCTCATGGAACCGGCGCCCAATCCCGTGGCCGCAGAAATCTCGCACGACGCTGAACCGCTGGCTTTCCACGAAGGCCTGAATAACGTGCCCGATATCGCCCAATGTCGCACCCGGCCGCACCGCACGCACGCCGCGCATCAACGCTTCATGGGTTACGTCAAGGAGCTTCCGCGCCCGGGTCGAGGGCGTGCCTGCGACAAACATTCGCGATGTGTCACCGTGCCAGCCGTTCAGGATGACGGTCACGTCAATATTAAGGATATCACCTTCCTCGAGCCGCCGCTCGCCTGGGATCCCGTGGCAAACGACGTGATTGATAGAAGTGCAGATCGATTTCGGATAGCCTCGATAATTCAAGGGTGCGGGTGTCGCCCCATGGTCGAGCACGAATTGATGGCACAGGCGGTCGAGCGCTGCTGTCGTGATCCCCGGCTGGACATGCGGGACGATCATGTCGAGAGCCTCGGCGGCAAGCCGGCCAGCCGCACGCATCCCGGCGAAATCCTCCAGCGCATAGATGTTGATGCGCCGGGCATCGGTCCCGCCGTCCATATCCCTGTTCCGTTCACCACGCCGCATGACCGCAAGATGTGCAACCAGCCGGCAGGGCGCAAGGTCAGCCGCGCTGGGGGCGCGAACAAGACCCCTGGGGCCGCTGCAGCCCGGCGCAGCCAGCCCGGAGCTGATAATCAGAAATCCGGGAAACTTGCGCGCGCCAGCCAGCTCTGCCAGGCAGTTTAGCCGGTTGGACGCGAAATTCGGCCTCCGTGCTGGCGCGCCGTGCTGGCGACCACCCGGCACGCGCCGCCTTTCGGTTCCCAAAGCCGCCCGGCGACGCGGGTATTCCAAGCTGGACCCGATTGGTCCGGGACCTCTCGGCAAACCGCCCGTGGCGAAGTGGCAGGGCAGGGCTGGCCGCTGCGGTCGCGATCAGCCTCGGCGCCCGAGCATAAAGTTGCGCCACTTCCATAGGATGCTCAGCGGGAACATCGAGCTGCTCGAATCCGGCGTCGAGCAAGGAGGCCATGTGGAGGTCGCGCTCGAGGCTGGACGCAGCGCCCAAAACCACGCCGATGAGCCGGACGCCACTATGGACCGCGCTCGTGACAAGGTTGCACCCGGAGGCTTCGGTATACCCGGTTTTGAGGCCGTCTGCGCCCGGATAGGCTTGCAACATC
>JAFAHH010001037.1 GCA_019237355.1 Acetobacteraceae bacterium
ATTGTGTGGGTTTTGCCTGTCCCAGGCGGGCCTTGGACGACGACGCCGTGTGTGTGTTTCTCGTCCAGCTTTTGGATAATTTCAATCTGATCGTCATTATATGGCAGCGGAAAGAAATACAGCTTTTCAGGCCGTTTATTGTCTGAGGCGTTTGAATCGCCGGTCGATAGTGAGGAGAGGATTGAAGCAGCCGTGTAGGCGGGCGCCTCGGGTATCTTCAGCTCCGTGTCGCCAAGGTCGATCCAGTCCTCCCCCTCTCTCGCATCGACGGGCTTCGACGTCATCTGCACGGCGGCAGCTGGCAAATCCTCAATGCTCCGAGCTGCCCGGACCTTTTCTGACAGACGCTGGATATCGTCCCGGAGAAAGTTTGCTGACCGCTGGCGGACATAAAGGACCCAAGTATCCGTTATCTTCAGCGTTCCGTCCGCGACTGGTAGCTTCTTCTCAGCCGTGTCATCGGGGTCGCTCGGTACGTAGATGGCGGTGCCGGTAAGACGCGCGGCACACATCCTGAGTACGGTATCAAAGGTCTCGGGCCGGTGTGGCGAGAAGCTAAGGTCGGGGTCGTTGAATATCCTGCTCAAAGCGTCCCCGGCATCGCGGGCAAGCTTGCCTACCCCATCCACCTCGAGCTGCTCGAAGGCTCCGAGCATGAGTTGCGGCGGCTGCTCTCGGCCTCTGACTACAAGAGAGCCATCGAGTTCATCCAACACCAGCTCGACCGATGCCTCGATAAGCGGGATGTTAATCTTGCCCTTCTTCTCTGGGTGAACCCACCTCGCGAGACCGATGCCGATAATGGCCTCAAGCGGAGTGTCGTCCTCCATTGAGACGATGCGCTGCTGCGCTTCGAACAGCCGGGTATAAGCGGCGATACTCTGGCGACGCGGCTTCTCCGTTGCCGCCCACTCGGTCCATGGACCGGCTACCCATTCCGCAAATGCGGCGGCAAACTCTGGCATGTTCGCCAACTGCAGATGAACATCCACACACCCAGGCTGCGCATCTTTACCGAGCGACGGCATGACGTCGTTGTGGGCGATGAGCCCTGCTTCGACGAGATCCGATGCGTCCTCGATCGGCACAGTGATAACGCGGTCATCCCTGAGCTGCGGAGTCTCGAAGATGTCGCGGCCTGCATCGCGTACCCAATCCAGATAGTTCGAATCGGGCACCGGCGGCGGTCGCGGGTGAAGTCGCTCGAGGCGAAGCCAGTCGCCGCTATCGTTCGGGATGGCGACGCCCTCCAACCCTCGGAGTTCGTGCTCATAGTAGGCCAGCACGCCGTCACGAACGTCGAGGATGGGCTTCTCCCCCAGCCGCAGAAGCTCGTTCGCATAGCCTAAAAGGCTGGCGAGGCTGTCCCTGTGATCGACAGCAATTTTCATCTACGCTGTTACCGCAGTCGCTGTCGAAGCTTGGCCGACGCTCTTGCCGCCGCGTCCAATCTTGTGCCAGCTGTAGAGACGGCAGAAGGAACGGAAGTTCGCAGCCCAATGCCGGTGTCCTTAAGGCCGAAACCGGTTACTGGGCTCTGCTCTTCGGCCGGGTCGGCCCGCGGCACCTCGCGTATTATTACCGCCCTGGCATCGGTCTCCGGGCCGAAGCGATAGTGGGCCGCGCTCAGCGCGTTGCTCACCGCCTCGAATAGCAGCATGAGCCCATTCGCGGCCGTGGGTGAGAGGCGCTCAACGCGCCCGGATAAATCCCGGCTCAGATTGGTCATGCGGCTCAATTCCCAGCCCTGTATTCGTTAGGTCTGTAGCGCGTCCAATGGCTGGTTCAATCGCAAAAGGCTTCGTCCCATCGTTATAATGCCGTAAGACTATCGTTGCTTCGCGCGAGGGCACACTTGTCACTTGGTTCCATAATCGCTCTCCTCACGGAAGGCTGGATGCTCATTGCTTCCTACTATCCTCCATCTCGTCTAGGCGGACGTTTGCCCGTAGCCCTCTGGCGAATGCATCCTCCACGCGGTTGCCCAGCAACGCTTGCTCGCTTGCCAGCTTGTGAACCTCCTGCACCAAAGCGCGAAGCTTCATGTCGATCGCGTCTAGTCGCTCATTTGTCTGACTCAGCATTCGCTGTATCGCTCTAGCCTGGGCGGTCTGGTTCTCCATCAGATCGGCGACAGCCTGCGACAGCCGATTCACACGCTCCAGCATGAGATCGCGCGAGTCAGGCATGGTCTGGTCCTCCGGAGTTGGTTTTCAGCCGCATGATGTGGCGCAGGTAGACGGACGTATCTAGGTTGCCTAGGAGGGAGTGAACTCGATCCCATCGTGAGGACCACTCTGCCGTGGGCCTAGGTGAAAGCTGCCCACCTCTGCGGCTTGCCGCCGGCGACCTGATAGCGGAAGCAACGGCCCCGCGATGATTCGGTTCAACACGCCCCCTGATCCTGCGTGCAATCAATTGCAATTTGCACGTCCTTCTCCGGTCTGTGGCCCCAGAAGCTGGCACGGCCGGGAGGTCGCGGACGACTCATTACAAACCGCCAGCCCTGCCCTGGCTCCGGGCGTCCATGCCGCCGACACCAAGGTTGTTTCCACCGCCATGGGCCACTCCCCGGTCGCACTCGGCGACGCGGTGGCAGTGGTGCCGTTATGGCTGCGCCGGCCTGAGCCGTAATCGACCCCGTGATGGCGTGAGCAGGCTGGTTGCCTCGTCGTGTTCTCTCGGCCATTGCTCCGTCGTGTGGGATTTGGTGCTGCCGGTCCTGGCGCACGGGTTTTGCACGGATTCCGCACGCCTCCGCCT
>JAFAHH010000388.1 GCA_019237355.1 Acetobacteraceae bacterium
AATGGTTGGGTATCGGTAGTACACTTAAGCTCTCCCAGGCTTGAGGGGTGACTCGTTCGGCAGGTGAGTTGTTACACACTCCTTAGCGGATGACGACTTCCATGTCCACCGTCCTGCTGTCTTCAGCAATCAACACCTTTCATGGTATCGATGATGCGTCGCTTCAATGCTCTGTTGCGCGAGCGCGGCATACTCAAAGGCGAATCCAAGTATTACGTCTCACTCGCCCACACGCCCGAAGACATCCGGTTCACCCGCGAGGGCTGGGCCTCGGCCCTCCAGGAGCTGGTTGAACACTAATCACGTGCGCCCTCCGCGGCGCAGGGTCATTCCTGCCATCACGCCGCCGCCCTGGTGCACGCATTCACTCAGGGTGATGGATCTGCGCCGTCGCTGCGCCGGTTGCGGCGGCCATGCTGCTGGCTGACGGTGGACGCATCGCTTGTCGTGCTCGTGCTGCGGTGCGGCGGCCTAGTGGTGGCACGCTGCCTATGCGGGGTTTGAGCGTGACGATAGCGGCAAATAGTGATAGGCGACTGCGATCTTCGGGACTGCGCATTTTTTGATGCGGCCTTAAGAGGCACAGCAGATGGTGGCCACCAGCCATGTCGCCCGCCGGAGCGCGTCCGGCGCGATCGCCGTTCCCCGCCGCCGCTTCCTGCAGGGCGCAGCAGCATTGGGTGGTGCGGCACTGCTCGATCGGTTCGTGGCACCGGCGCTGGCTGCCGGGGCCGTTGGCAGGTTGCAGGATATCGACCAATTCATTTTTCTGATAAAGGAGAACCGTTCCTTCGACCATTACTTCGGCACTTTGTCCGGCGTGCGGGGGTTTGACGACGCGACCGCGGCGATGCTGCCCGACGGTCGCCCGGTCTTCGCCCAAACCGATGATCAGGACAACGCGCCCCTGTTGCCGTTCCGGCTTAATACGACGCACACCAATGCCCAGCGCCTGCACGTGCTCGACCACAGCTGGCAAGCGCAGCACCAATCGTGGAATGGCGGCAAAATGGATCTTTGGATCCCGGCACACCGTGCCGCGGATAGCGCGGCGGCGCCGCTGACCATGGGGTATCTGGCGCGCGCCGACCTTCCGTTTTATTACGCGCTGGCCGACGCCTTCACAATCTGCGACAATTACCATTGCTCGGTCATGGGGCCGACCCATCCCAATCTTTATTATGCAATGTCGGGCATGATCGATCCCGATGGACAGCACGGCGGCCCGGCGATCGACAACAGTGGACAGAACTACTCCTGGGAAACCTATCCCGAGCGACTGCAGAAGGCGGGAGTTTCCTGGCGGATTTACCACGATCTGGACGATTACGGCTGCAACGTGTGCAAGTATTTTGTCCAGTACCGCACGGCGCCGAAGGAATCGCCGTTGCGCGATGCCGCATTGCGCAATCGGCCGTTCTATGAGCTGCTGTGGGACTTGCGTACCGGCAATATCCCGCAAGTGACCTGGATCGTGCCGCCCTCCTTTGTCAGCGAGCATCCCGATTGGCTGCCTGCTGCCGGCGAGCATCACACCCAGCTGATCCTCGCCGCGCTGTGGTCCAATCCCAAATTATGGGCGCGGACGGCGCTGATCCTGCATTTCGATGAGAATGACGGCCAGTTCGATCACGTCACACCACCCACACCACCGCCGGGAACCGCGGACGAATATATCGGTGGGTTGCCGATCGGGCTCGGATTCCGGGTGCCGTGCCTGGTCATCTCCCCCTGGACCCGGGGCGGCTATGTTTTCAGCCAGGTACTGGACCACACCTCATCGCTGCGGCTCCTCGAGGCGCGGTTTGGCGTTGAAGTCCCCAACCTGAGCAGATGGCGGCGTGCGGTGACCGGCGACATGACGGGCGTGTTCAGTTTCGGCCTGCCACCGCGGACTGATATTCCCGTACTGCCGGACACCGGCAAGGCGCTCCGAGCGGCCGAGGACGAAGCGATGGCATTGCCACTGCCCGCACCGCCTGAGACGCCCCTGATGCCGAGGCAGGAGCCGGGAACTCGGCCACATCCAGTGGCTGTAAGCTGACGATCGTGACTCCATCGGGCGCAGGCGGCACGGGCCGCAATCGGCATCCGTTGCCCATTGTCATCGCCTCGATCGCGCCAATCCCGAACGCGTCACCTGTTCGATGCTGAACGACTGGGTCGAGCGGCAAGGGGATGATCCACGTGCCGAGACCGCCTTCATATCGCAGATAAGCTCGCGTGCATCCTTGAAGGCGATAAGCCCTACAACTTTTTCGTTCGCAGGAAGCCCTCGAGCGGCAGCCGCTCGGCCAATGTCAAGGCGCCCGTATTCGCGCCTCACCAAATGGATGAATTCCTCAGGCGTGGTGATTGCGATCCCACTGTAACTGCCGATCGAAAGAAGGTGGTCGTCGCGGGGAGGATGTACCGGACGCCGGCGGCAACCGTGCAGGCCACGACCTTGTCGTCGTTCGGATCGCGCGGCACGGCTCCCGGAATCCAGGGCGGATCCACGACGATAGTTGCCGCAGCGAACAGACTTTCGCAGAACCGCGCGCTGACCAGAATGTTGGCGTCATAAACGGCACTAATCATGAGGCTGCCGGGCGCGGCGGGCGCGCCGGACGGCATGGACTTCCTGGACGATCTCCGCTTCGGTTAACGGGCGCTGGCTGCCGCGTAGGCGCACCTTGTCGATAATC
>JAFAHH010000432.1 GCA_019237355.1 Acetobacteraceae bacterium
TTAGCCCTGGTAACCCCCATACGCGCGGCGACACCGCACGCCCCGGCTTCCGCCGATCCCGGCAGGCGGCTGGATTTGCAGGCGGGAGGCGGCAAGGTGCTGACTTTGCGAAGCGCCGCAACCAACGTGTTCGTGGCCAACCCCAAAATCGCGCAGGTGCAGCCGGCCAGCGCCAGCTCGTTGTTCGTGTTCGGGGTCGCACCCGGCCGCACCACGGTGGCGGCGCTGGATAGCGATGGCCAGACCCTCGCCGAATACGAAGTAACCGTTCACCCGTCCGACTTTTCCGCCGGTGAGGCGCAGGCAGCGATTGCGCGGGCCATCCCCGGCCGGAGCGTGCGCGTGCACGCCCAAACCAAAGGGTTGGTCGTCAGCGGCCAAGTCAGCACGCCCGAAGAGGCCGCCCAGGTGCTCGCTGTGGCCCGTGGCTACCTTGGGGAGGGCCAAACGCTAGAGAACCAGCTTGCGGTCCAATCGGCCGTTCAGGTCACGCTCAAGGTGCGAATCGCCGAAATGTCCCGCTCCGTTACGCGCGCACTCGGCATCAATTGGCAGGCGTTTGGATCATCCGGACGGTACGCGATCGCTGCTTTGGCGGTAAACCCACTGATTGCTGCAGCAACGACCGCAGGGGCGAGCGCGGTGGGGTTTGGCACGCCGGAGGTGAATGCGCTGATTGACGCCCTGGCGCAGGATAATCTCGCACGCGTTCTGGCCGAGCCGAACCTTACGGTCATGAGCGGCCAGCCCGCGAGTTTCCTCGCTGGCGGTGAGTTCCCAATTCCTGTCGGCCAGCAGAATGGCCAAATAACCATTGAGTTCAAACATTTCGGCGTGAAGCTCGATTTCGTGCCGACCGTGCTCTCCTCCGGCCGGATCAACCTGCATGTCAGCCCCGAAGTTAGTGAACTGACGAATCAAGGGGCCGTGCAGCTCAGTGCGGGCAATGCCATCATCCAAATCCCAGCCATCAATGTGCGCCGGGCCGAAACGACGGTAGAGCTCGGCACCGGCCAAAGCTTCGCCATTGCCGGCCTGCTGCAGGACGGGGTGACCACTGCCGGCAATGGCGTGCCGATACTGGGCGACTTGCCGGTGCTGGGCGCGCTCTTCCGCTCGGATAATTTCCAGCGGAAAGAAACCGAGCTGGTCATCGTGGTGACGCCATACATCGTGCGCCCGGTGAATGACCCGGCGGCATTGCACACGCCCGGCGAGGATTATCGGCCCCCCTCCGACCTCGAACGCATTCTGCTGCTCCGGCAAGCCGCGGCGGGACAGCCAGCCGTGCCGGTACGAATACCCGGCCAGGCGGGGTTCATCGTGCAATGAGCAAGATCATCACCCCAGCGCTCGGATTGCTGCTGCTGGCCGGGTGCGCTGCGAGCGACCCTTATCGCCGTCCGGGCACGTGGCAGCCAAACGGGGCCGTGGCCGGAAACCTGGCCGTCATGCTGCAAGATCCATACGATCTCGTGCGGGGCCGCGGCGAGACCGCACCGCAACCAAAACGCGGCATCGATCCCGTGTTGCGGCTTTGGGATGATCACGTGAAGCCGTTCAACGGCGCCGAGGGCAACCAGCCCGCCCCCGTTTCCCAGCCCACCGCCCCGGGCCCAGCGCCCGCCCAGTCAGGAGGGAGCTGAAATGCCGGATGACGTACGCCTCCCGATCCGGCTGGAGGCAGACAGCAGCGCCGAATCAGCCCGGGCCGATCGAGGAGCTGCAATGGCCTTCGTCACGGACCCACAGAGCGAATCAGCGTTGCGAGAAGGCCTGCTGGACGCATTGCCGGAGGGGATCGAGACGCGGCGCGCCGATATCTACGCCGCAATCGCCGCCCTGCAAAAAATTCCAGCACTCCGCGTTCTTGTCGTGGATATCAGCGGTGAAGAGCAACCAGTCGGCGCGCTCGCGCAGCTTTCGGAAGTGGTGGAGCCGGACGCTTGCGTGCTGGTCGTCGGCGAATCCAATGACCTCGGCCTATATCGTGAGATAACCCGCGGCCTCGGTGCAGCCGAATACTTGGCAAAACCGCTGACCCGCGATCTTGTCTCGCGCCATTTCAGCCCGCTCGTTCGCGGCCAGGCGCCGGCGCGAACGGGCTTACGGGGAGGCCGTTTCATTACCGTGACTGGCGCCCGCGGCGGCGTGGGTGCGAGCGTGATCGCGGCCAATCTTGCCTGGTATGTGGGCGCGCTCGGACGCCGGCACACAGCACTGCTCGATGCGGATCTGTATCTGGGAACCGCCGCGTTCCTCCTGAACGCCGAGGCGGGTTCGGGCTTGCGGACGGCCCTGGAAGCGCCGGATCGGATCGACGCCCTGCTGGCCGAGCGGGCCTCTCGGCCCGTTGCCGACCGCCTGCATGTTCTATCCGGGCAGGAAAACCTGGCGCAGCAAGTGGGGTACGCTCCGGGCGCCGGTGGGCAGCTCGTCGAGGTGCTGCGGAAACGGTATAATTTCATTATCGGTGACGTGGCCTGGCGACCTGCGCCGCTCTCCCGCGATCTGCTTCAACTCGCGGATCACCGCGTCCTTGTCCTCACCCCTACCCTGGCCAGCGCCCGGGATGCACTCCGCATCCTTTCGCTTAACGGTTCTGCCGGTGCAGCCCGCAAACAAGGCGCATCCTTGGTGCTGAACCGGCTTGGCATGCCCGGCGGCCTGAAGCGGGCGCAAGTGGAGGAGGCGCTGGATATGCCCGTGGACGTGGTTATTCCCGATTTGCCGCGGGAAATTGGCACAGCGGCCACACTCGGTGAGCCTGCTGCGGCACAGAGCGGCGCCTTTTCCCGAGCGATCGCCGAACTGGCCGGAGTGATCGGCTCGAGCGGCCTGCCGCAGTTTGGGAAAACCTCGATACTGGCCCGCCTGCAAAGTCTTTTTGGTAATAGAAAATGATCGTTACAGAGAAGCCCACATTTGGCCGGCGCCGCGTTCTGCCGGATGCGGGGTTCACCGACAATCAGGAGCCATTCTTAGCAAAGCTCTCGCCCGGCGCATCGCAAGGGGCGCCGAAAGAAGCCATTGAACAGCTGCGCGAGATCTGCTTGGCGCAGCTCGAGCCCGCGGCAGCCGCGGCAATGCCCCCAGAGCTACTGGCCAAGGGGATGGAGCGGCTGATCGGCGAGATCGCTACCGAACGCCGCATTCAGCTAAACGGGCGCGAGCAACATGCGCTCGCCCGGGAGCTGGTCCACGACATGCGTGGCCTGGGTCCCCTCGAGCCGCTGCTCGAGGACGACAGCATCGCCGATATCATGGTGAACGGCCCGGATAAAATCTTCGTCGAGCGCCGCGGGAAAGTCGAGGTTTCTTCTGCCCGCTTCCGAGACCGTGCGCATCTCTGCGGCATTTGCCAGCGAATCGCGACTGCGGTTGGGCGGCGTGTGGACGAATCAAGCCCCATGGTCGATGCGCGACTCAAGGACGGGTCGCGGGTGAATATCGTGTTCACTCCGCTTGCCCTCGACGGCCCGTACGTTTCGATCCGTAAGTTCGGAAAGAAGACCATTGATTTTGCCAAGCTGATTGAATTTGGCGCACTTACCGAGCAGGTTGCGCGCGTGCTGCAAATAGCTGCTCGGGCGCGACTCAACATTGTCATTTCCGGTGGCACTGGTTCAGGTAAGACCACCCTGATGAACGCGCTTTCGCGGCTGATCGATCCGGGGGAGCGTGTCGTCACGGTCGAAGACGCAGCCGAATTGCAGCTTCAGCAGCCCCATGTCGTCCGGCTCGAGACGCGGCCACCGAGCCTGGAAGGCCATGGCGAGATCACCCAGCGGGATCTTGTGCGCAACGCCCTGCGTATGCGGCCCGACCGGATTATCATCGGCGAGGTGCGCGGGGCCGAGGCGTTCGACATGCTCCAGGCGATGAATACCGGCCACGATGGTAGCATGTCGACGATCCACGCCAACACTACGCGGGATGCCCTGACTCGTATCGAAAACATGGTTCAAATGGGCAATATGGGTCTGCCTTCCCGCGCCATCCGCACGCAAATTGCTGGAGCTGTCGACCTGATCGTGCAGGTGGAGCGGCATCGCGATGGCGGCCGGCGCA
The DNA here is from genome assembly GCA_019237355.1 of Acetobacteraceae bacterium. GTDB lineage: Bacteria > Pseudomonadota > Alphaproteobacteria > Acetobacterales > Acetobacteraceae > JAFAHH01. The sequence continues at coordinate 4,072 of JAFAHH010000432.1, forward strand.
TCACCCAGGTCACCGAGATCTGCGGGATGGAAGAAGATGTGATTATTATCAACGATATCTTTCATTTCGAAGTTGTTAGGGAGGACGCGCAAGGCCGGCTGCACGGCCACTACAAAGTGAGCCATGCTCGCCCAGCCTCGCAGCGCCGCCTTGCTTACTTCGGCTTGGACCAGGCCTGGATGGAGGCGCTGCAAGGAGGGGCACGGTGAGCCCCAACCTGCTGCAGCTGGTTCTCGTCCTGTCCTGTCTCTGCCTCGCCGGTATGGGCGCAATCGGGCTGCTTGTCGCACGCGCCCAGACGACCCGGGATAAAGTGAAGGCGCGCATCGCCGCTGTGGCCCCGCTCGCGCGCGGACAGCTACTACCGCCGGTGACCGCCACAATGATCCGCGCCGGCATCAAGAACGGTCCGGCGATCGCCTCCTTGCTCACGCCATTCGGCTGCGACCCGGCCCGCGCCCAGGTCTACCCCGTACGCTGGTGGATCGTGCTGCTCGCAGGCTGCGGCGTGGGCTACGCGGCCGCCGCTGGCTGCTCCGCAGTAATGGGTGATCTGGGCTACGTGGCCTGGCCGTTCGTGTGGATCGCAACCAGCCGGGCGGCTTTCGGCCGCTGGGAAGGCAAGCGGAAGGATCTGCTCTTGAAGCAATTTCCCGATGCGCTTGCGATGATCATTCGCTGCGTTCGCGTGGGCATTCCGGTAACCGAATCGGTGCGCCTGGTCGCACGCGAACTGCCCGACCCGACTGGCGCCGAGTTCCGGCAACTGGGCGAGGAAATTGCTATTGGCATTCCGGTTGACGTGGCGCTGCTCAACGCCGCTCAGCGCACCAGCCTTCCGGAATACCGCTTTTTCGCAACCGCCCTCACCCTCCAGGCGCAAACTGGCGGCGGCTTGAGCCAGGCACTCGAGGGACTGGCCGACGTGATACGCCGCCGGCTTGCGCTGCGCGCCCGGGGCTATGCCCTCACCTCGGAAGCCCGAACCAGCACGCTCGTGCTCACGGCGATGCCGTTCGTCGTGGGCGGCGTGCTGTTTTTCCTCTCGCCGGGCTACATCTCGATCTTGTTTACCGACACGGCTGGACCGCCTTTGCTGGCTACTGCGCTCGGGCTTATCTGCGCCGCGGTCGTCATCATGCGCAAAATAGTCCGCAACGCGCTGGCTTGAGGCGGGCGATGAACGGAACCATCGTGCTCGCGGGCGCGGGACTGAGCCTTGCCGCCCTGGCTGCCGCGGCAATCCTGCTGGTCGCCCAGAGCCGGCGAGATAAGCGTTTCCAGCAACGGGTGCGCGCCATTCGGGGGAAGGCGGCAGCATCCGAGCCCGCGTCTTTGGCATCCCAGCCACTTGCGATCCGCATCGTTACCGGGCTCGGCGCGGCTGTGGCGCGCAGCGGACTTCTGCCTGGCCGTACCCTTAATGAACTCGAACAGACCCTCGCGGCCTCGGGGCTGCATGGCCGCAATGGCATAAGTCTTTTCGTCGGCAGCAAGATCTTGCTGTTCCTGGCCGCCCCCTTGATCACGCTGATATTGGTGCGGGCCTTGGCGATCGGCGCGGGCATAGGGCAGGTTCTCCCGTTCGTGGCGGCCGGAGCCGGGTTGCTCCTTCCTGACCGGATCGTTCGGCGCAACCGCCAGCGGTACCTGGCCCGGCTTGATCGGGGCGTGCCCGACATGCTCGATTTGCTCGTCATCTGCACCCAAGCGGGGCTGGGCCTGTTCCCGGCGCTGCAGCGGGTGTCGGCAGAGGTCGGGCACGCCCATCCGGAAGTGGCGAAAGAGCTGGCCCAGACCACATCCGAGATGCATATTGCCGTCGATAGCAGCGCCGCGCTGATTTCCCTGGCTGCCCGGACTGGGCTTGAGAGCCTCAAGCGGCTCACCACGACCTTGGTCCAGACGATGCAATACGGCACACCGATCACGGAGGCGCTTCGCGCGCTGGCCGCGGAAATGCGGCAGGAGATGCTGACCCGCTATGAGGAAAAAGCCGCTCGCCTTCCCGTAGTCCTGACCATACCGATGATTGTCTTCCTGTTGCCTTGCGTATTCATCGTGGTTGGCGGCCCGGCAGTGATTCAGATAATGAAGGCGTTCAACCATTAGTGTATGATCGCCTCCATGCGTCCCGCTGCACTTACTTTTCTGCTGGCGTTAACCGCTTGCGGTAGCAATTCCCACCCAGACCCTGCGACACTCCTCGGAGCAGGGTCACCCGGGCTTGACGTCGCCCGGGCGGCCCTGGCCGGCGGCTCACCCCGCTCGGCTCTGGCGCTGAGCGGCGCCGCCCTGCAGCGGGACCCTGGCAATCTCAAGGCGATGCTGACCCAGGCTGATGCGGCGGCGGAACTTGGCCGCCTAGCGGAGGCAGAAGCGCTGTATGAACAGGCGCGGCAGATCGATCCCAGCTCCGAGGCTGCGCTGCTCGGCCTGGGGCGAATCCGCTTGACTACGGATCCGGCGATTGCAGAGATTCTGTTTCTGGAAGTGTCCACGCATAATCCGCGGAATGCAGCGGCACTGAACAACCTCGGTATTGCCCGCGATCTGCAGGGTCGCCATGCCGCCGCTCAGGCGGCCTATCGGCAAGCCCTAGGCGTGGCCCCAGAGATGCGAGCGGCGACGGTAAATCTTGCTCTGTCGCTTGCACTGAGTGGCCGGGCAGGGCAGGGACTCGATCTGGTCCGGCCTCTAAGGATTTCGCGCGAGGCCGCGACGCGCTTTAGGCACGATTTCGCCGCTATTGCGGAAATGGCAGGAGACCGGAAATCGGCCGAACTGGCCATCAAGCCCGACCTCCCGCCGGAGCAAGTCCGGACGGCGCTCGGCGGCTACGATGCGTTGTCGCGGCCGGGCGCCGAGCTGGATGCTCCGGATCGCTCAACGGGGCGTTAGCACCATCACCATTTGCCGGTTTTCCATGCGTGGCATCTGCTCGACCTTGGTCATGGCATCCATCTCAGAGCGGATCCGTTCGAGCACGCGAATACCGATTTCCTGGTGAGCCATCTCGCGCCCGCGAAAGCGCAGCGTCACCTTCACCTTATCGCCCTCTTCAATGAACGACTTCATCGCCCGGAGCTTAACCTGGTAATCGTTCTCGTCGATATTTGGGCGAACCTTGATCTCCTTAATCTCGATGACTTTCTGCTTCTTCTTCGCTTCGTTCTTCTTTTTCTGCTGTTCGTATTTGAACTTACCGAAATCAAGGATCTTTACGACTGGCGGATCGGCATTCGGGCTGATCTCCACCAAATCCAGTCCGGTTTCATAAGCGCGCCGCAAAGCGTCCCGCGCGCTCATTACGCCTTGCATTTGTCCATTCTGGTCGATTAGCCGAACACTTGGGGCGCGTACCTCCTCATTGACGCGTGGTCCTTCGCGCGTTGGCGGCGCGGGTAAGGGT
>JAFAHH010000523.1 GCA_019237355.1 Acetobacteraceae bacterium
AGGCACTCTTCGATCCCTGATCCTGCCCAGGCTGGAGTTGCGATGCAGGCAAGCATGATTGCGGCGCGCAAGCACCTCATGCTGCGTTACGCCCGGTGGTGGAAGCCCAGAATGCGGGCAAGTCATGAGCCGGCAAGCGGCCATCTCGCATCACCTGCGAGGCGGCATCAACCATGCTCAACAGCGCAGCACTGAGTGACCCGCTAATGGCGTGCACCCGATAACCCAACAGCGATTTGGGGTCTTTTTGCAGCTTAATGCCGAGATCATGGCTTGTTGCGTCGCGCCACACTGCATCAGCTGCGGCCAAGAGGAGTGAGCATGCAGCGCTCTACTCAGCCCCCGCAGCCATAGCGCATTCGAGCGAGCAGAATACGGCGGGGCCCTGGTAAAGCCGGCCGCAATGATCGCAGGCGCGCTCGGGATAACCATCATCGCGATAAGCAGCCCGCGCCCGCTCAAGGGCAGCTCCCCAGTCCGGCGGAAGCGGCCTCGCTTGGTCCTGAGCCACTGGCTAGCCGGGGCTTACCGATGGTGAGGGCGGCGTGCTCTCGGTTGCGGGGCGTAGCTTCTCACGTGATTTGAACCCGCCGCCGGACTGTCCGCTTGCCGCTTCGTGGCGGGCCTCAGTGGCGATATCGCTCAGCCCCTCCCCAGCTTCGGCAACCATGGTCGCGCCAGCCTGGTAAGCCGCCATCCCGCCCCTGATCGCCAGCTTCGTGGTCTCGCGCAGCACCGGCCGGATGAGCGGCCACGCCAGTGCTATCCCGCCCACTACGAGCAGCCCCGTGCCAAGGCCACTTTCGGTTACGGTCTCAACCGCATTTTCCCAGAATGCCATGCCCCGCCTCCCGTATTTGATTACCCCGCGAGTAAGTGGACGGGCCTCTCGGAGCAATCAAACTCAAGCGGGGTCAATCCTATCGGCCGGCCCGGCAGGGTTCCGGTATGCGCCGTATCTCTTGCTCGGCTTGCGCGCGAATGGCTTGGCTGCTCGGACTTTGGAGCCTATTCGCGCGGCTTCCGGCGCCGGGCAATACCACGACCGGCAATTTCGAGCTCATGCCCAGGTGGATTGGCCGCGAGCCTGTTCTGCCGAATAGAAGTCCCTTTTGGACGCCGATCCGGGGTCCCAATTCGACGCCGATTGACAGATCTCGCGAGGGCCTCGACGCGGAGCGGACATCCCGATCATCTGGAGCAGTCCTCCGATCTCGATCTACCGCAGCTAATTGCGGCCGGTCGCGGCGATACACCACTCATCGATCTACCTTTGTGTTGTGCCCGCTGCAGGCATTCGGACTATCGGCTCTCGGTTGCATCGCCCCGGCAGATTTCTGCCAAATCCACCGAGTTATCCCCACGCTTTTGCTACCAACGGGTGGATAGTTTGACCGGGCAGGTTGTAGACCTGCCAGGTTTTACATCCTGGCGCATGATCCTCGCCTGGCCTGGCTGGCACGGTTGAGTTGGCGCCCAGCGTGACCGGCCAGGGCTGCGGGGGTGGCCTTGACGGACTGCCCCTGCGGGTCCCCCTAACTGGGCGAATGACTTAGGGCCAGCCAATGACAGACGAGCGGGACGAGCTAGGGCAATTCGCCAAGCAGGGCAGGGGCATCCGCGAGGTGCTGCAAGGCGTCGAGGACGCGCTGATGCATGCCGGCTACGATGATTTCGTGTGGCCGCGACCGAACACGGCACGTTTCACTGGCAAACGGTCGAGCGTGCCCAAGCGGATGCCGAGAAGGGAGCAAACGGCGAGGAATTCGGGGACGAATAGCCTGAATTGTGGCAGGTCCGGCTAAGGCGCGATAATCGTAGTTACCACGCCGAATGCAATTTGATTAGGCCAGGTGGGAAGGCGCCGACCCCATTGGGCCAGCTTTTGCAGGGCCAGGGCTTGATAAGCTTGACCGGAACTCTTGCATTCATCACCCTTGCATTCGTCTGACGAACGGAGAGGGAGGAAGCAGTGAAACGCTGGCTGTTCATTGTCTCCGCTGGCCTGGCGATAGGAGTCACGGCTCAGTGCTTTGGCCAGCAAAGCGAAGCGTCCGCAAAAGACCAGCAATCATTGGACGAACTCGCGAAGAAGTGGGCGGCCGCATACAATGCAAAAAATGCAACCGGGGTAGCAGCGCTCTACACCGACAATGCGATCCGTGTTGCCCCGGACGGCATAGTCCAAGGTCGCCTGGCCATCAGGAAAGCGATGGAAGACCAGTTTAAGGCCGGGGGCCATGATATCTCGATTTCAATAAAGTCAATGCGGTCGTTGGGTGATGTATCCTGGGCCGCAGGAGATTGGAGCGCGAAATTCGGTGATCAGCCAGCTCACGGCTGGTGGGCAAATGTTCAAGTCCGCTCTGGAGGCGACTGGAAAATAGAACAGAACGCATTCAATTTGGCTCCGCCCGCTCAGGGTTCAGCACAGGCTAAGCAGTAAGCGGGTCCATGCGGACGCGGTTACCCCGGGCGACTAGCTCCTGCCCGTCCAATTGCTCCGGCTCAGGCGGCGCCAGGGACTTCATCAGCTCGAGCATCCTAAACCGAACCCACCGATCGGAAATGTGATAATAGGCCCGCACCAGCACCAGTGCTTCCCAATGGTCTAGCCGATCCTCGGTGCGGATAGGATTACCCGGCATATCGTCGAAGAAGAAACTAACCGGCACGTCCAGGATGTGCGCCAGGAGCAGCAGGCGGGATGCGCTGATTCGATTTATGCCGCGCTCATATTTTTGAACCTGCTGGAACGTGATGCCTAGAAGACCAGCTAAATGCTCCTGGGAAGAGCCAAGCAGCATCCGCCTTATTCTGATGCGCGAGCCAACATGCACGTCGACCGGATTGGGTCCGCGCTGCTGCTCCTCTCGGGGGGCTTGCTCCCCCATTCAGTGGCCTAGCCTGTATGCAGCGAACAGCAGGCCCGCGAGGGTGAACTGGCTTCCAAAGACC
>JAFAHH010000531.1 GCA_019237355.1 Acetobacteraceae bacterium
GCGAGAGCGCGGACTATACCTGCCCCAATGCCCCGTGTGCCACCTGTTACCAATGCCTGCTTCATTATTGCCGCTCTCTTGGGCCCGCGCGATAAAGCACCCCGCTCTAACCCCGCTCTGGACGAGCATGTCGCTTTATTCCCATCCGAAATAGGGCCGATTCAGCGACGCTCGGCTTGGCCTCGGCTCTACAGTACCATAAACCTGTATTTCGCTCAAAGGCGAGCGCAGGCGTAAAGCCATGTCATTAGCGGAAGCTAAGCGCAGCAGCGGGATGCGAACGGATCGCGGAATCAGCGCCAACGTGGTTTGGTCGCACACCCGCTGTCAGCTAGGGAACATAGGCCTTCGCGGGCGACTCCTGCTGTTTGAGCCGGCCGTAGGCGAGCAGCGACAAGCCGCCGATTATGGAAAGGCCGCCCAGCGCTCCAAACCCAGCCATGTACGAGCCTGTCCATCCTTGGAGCAATCCGACGAGGAACCCAGCTAAGGTTCCGCCTCCTCCGGCGCCCAGGCCGTTCATGATTCCAGCGGCCGAGCCGATCGCGCGCGGCTCGACCGTAGACTGCAGGATCGACCAGATGTTCGGCGTGAAACTGCTCGCGTACAGTCCCATCGAGACCGTGATCAGGGCAAGCTTCGCGTAGCCGCTATCCGCTTGGGCGAGGAAAAGCAGCAGCACGCCCGGGATCAGCAAACTAGCGGATGCGATCAGCACCCGCCTGCCGGTCCGGTCGCTGAGGGCCGCCATGGGAACCGTGAAGGCGATTGCCGCGAAATAGGGCAGGGCGCTCGCCCAGGCCTGTCCTAGTCCGGTGAAGCCGATCGAGCGTACCGCTAGCGGGATCCACAAGGTGATGCCCCAAAATAACATGCCTTGGGTAATGTAACTGAATATAATCAGCAGGAAGGGCGGGCCGCCGAGCGCATCGAGCGTCAGCCGCGGTGACTGCCGCTGCGGCGGCTCAGCATAAGGCGCCGCGGATTCGGGCCGCAATTTTGCAATGTAGAGCGGCACGATCAGGACGAGCCCGATGCCGCCGGTCGCAAAAAACAGAGTGCGCCAGCCGAAGGCCTCGTAGATCGGGGTCAGGACGATGAAGCCGATCGCGAGTGCGAAATATTGACCATAATATTGGATAACCGCGTTCGCCTTGGTCAGCTCACCCGGCGCGAACCATGCCTTGGCGAAGCGCGACTGCTGGGGCCAGTAGACCCCTTCGGCGACGCCGAGGATCAGCCGGCAAATCAGGAGCACCGTCAACGAGGTTGAAAAGCCCACCACGACAGTCGCCGCCGACCAGATCGTAAAACACCAAACCACGACCGGCTTCGGATCAAAACTCCGCGTCGCGAATCCGCCGAAGACATTGGCGAGCGCGTAGCCGATGAGGAAAATCGTGAGCGCCCAACTCGAGACGATGGGAAAGCGATCGCCAGCAAACCCCATATCCCGCGCCACGGACGGAATCGCAACGGATAGATTCGTGCGGTCCAGGTAAGCTACGAATAACCCTACCATGAGCGATCCGCCGATCCCCCGCCACTTCGATCCTTTCATGCCTATCCCTCCCTTTCGGTTCTGTCCGGCTGGCCGTCTATTACTATGGTCTGATATTTCCGCCCAAATACTCGGCGACCTCGACTTAAGCGGGCTTCCCGCAACAAGGTTGGGGCGGAGGACCTACCTCGTACCTCGCGCACAAACCGCAAAAAGCAGAGGACACAAGGAATTCCGAACGGCTGAATCGGGCGCGGTAGACGTTTTCCTCCTCCGGCTCTGGCGGGCGGAGACGTGCGGCCTCGTTTGGAGCCGACCTGATAAAGCATCATGTCGGTCCGTCTATCCCTGTCCCCAGATGGCCGAGACGTACTAACTTCGAGATATTGCAGGGTCGCCTGAAAAGTGAAATAATAGTCCTTGGTCTATCAATTCGAGGCCCGGATTGGCCGTGATGACCTGTCTGCGCCCCGAAACAGGGACCAACTGTAAGCGCAGGGAGGACGGACTATGATCAGCAATGGAATTGCGCGGGCGAAGCGGTTACTTATTCCTGTGGTGGCTACGAGCGCTCTCGTCGTTTGGCCTGCCGCTGCTCAGCAAGCAGGGCGGCGCGGTCAACTGCCAGTAGCATACCCGCAGTCCGGCCAGGCATATCCGCAGCCCACTGCCCAGGATAACCTGAGAGCTATAGCGACTACTCTGAATGCGCGACGCGCTGAGCTGTTCCGCAAGGATGACCCGGCCGGAGTCGCTTCCGTATATACACCAGATGCGACTTATGTAGAGCTGCTCCCGCAGCTGGCAGTAATGGAGGGCCGCGCGGATATTCAGCGCCACTTCCAGGATCTGCTAGAAGCGGGGGCTGGCCGCCTCGCCTTCACGGTTACCGATGCGAAGGTGACTCCGAATGGCGCCATGGAGGTCGGTGGCGACTACTCCGTCGCCCTCAGGGGCGGCAAGAAGATTGCTGGCCATTTCTTCCAAATCCTCCGGCAAGATGGCGGAACCTGGAAGATTGCCATGCATATTTTCGCTCGGCCGGAGCCGGTTACGGCGGTGGAGGCGCGCCAATATAACATTGGGGGCTAATACCGATGGGGGGCTAATACCGATGGGGCTAATACCGATGGGGCTAATACCGATCAGCCAGCGGGGGCTAATACCGATCAGCCAGCCCAGCTTTTCGAAAAACCGTAGCACTGTACGGCTTGAGAATAGGGTTAGCAGGATCAAGGATCCTTCGCAGGCCACGAGAGTGCGATACAGGCTTTCGACGATCCTCAAGCCATCGCACTCTACGGCCGGCATGAGCGAGTTAGCCGATGAGCGCCCCACGAAGCGGATTTTGGCGAAGTCGCTTCGAGTTGCTGGAACGCGCGCCGGTACAAGAAACGAATTGGTGAACGCACTCGGCGCCGGCTTGGCCCACAAAGCAGCCGTTCCTTATCGACCTGGAGATTGAACGCAATTTCAAACCTGCCTGATCTATTCAGCAGCGGTGCGCTCCACCAGTTCGATGCGCACATTATCGGGCCCGCGCAGGAAGGCAATGCGGATTCCGGGCCGGGCGGTCCGTGGCGGCACCAGGAACTCGGCCCCTTTGCTTTCGAGATCGCTCACCGCCTGGTCCAGGTTGTTCACGGCCAATCCTAAATGCTCAAGGCCACGATAGGGTGGCTCGGGAGCGGAGGGTGTTTCGGGGGTCACCTGCTCGATGAAGAGCTTCAGCCCCTGCAGATCGACAATGCAACGAAGCATGCCGTTTGCCTCTGTTGACGGAAGTTTGGTCGCTCCAAACATCGCGAGGTAGAACTGCGAGGCATTTTCCGGGTCTAGAGCACGATCGCTTGAGGCGGAAACGTCGGAAAGCGTGAATCGTGCTCTCGAACAAGACTCGCTAGAGCATGTTTGTTTCTGCTAAAAACAAACATGCTCTAGGCTACGGAGGTGCAGGTGATCCCAGGTGTAAGCCATGAATTGCTCCTATGTTTTGAAGCCGAGCTTGCCGGGCATACTGCTCGAGGAGCGCCCAAGGCTCCCCGCCGAGTTTCTCGCGCCATTCTTGGTAGAATCCGGCGCGATGCAAGCCTTGCCGAAAGCTTTGAATATCTGCCTCCTTGAATATGAGGCCTTTTGATTCCAGCTCTGCCCGGATCGTCGTATCATCCCGGATGGTGTGCTGACGGCTCAAAGAGGGCTGCCGCATTCAGGTTGCGTGCAAATGATCTCCTGCAGGTCTGCCGGCAATCGGTTCCAAGCAGCGCATTCGCGCACATCCAAGCGCACTGCTTCAGGCTTAGCCAAAGAGCCGAGCTACCGTCCGTGTTGCCCTGGAACTGGCGCCCGGGCGGGTGCCTCGAAACCGCTGGACCGGCCGCACGATCGATAACGCCGAAAAGACTCAGCGCCTGTTCGGTAGTTTGCAGGCGGCACTGCCAGTACCCGCCCAGGTCACGCCGGAGCTCGCGGCGGCGGTCGCAAACCCGGCCAGCGAGATTCCACGGGCGTGCTCGATTACCTGGATCAGTTATCTGGGCGATGAGGGTGGGATCATGTGCCGGCTCGACTTCGGGCGGGACACCGAGAACGCGGTATTTGCGTCCATTACGCAACTACGCTTCGACCCGCTTTTGCCGCTGGCTCGCGAGATCGCTGCTTACCAGAGACATCGCATCAAACTGTTGCGGCGTTGCGGTCCGTAAATGAGCGGCGCGCAACACCGAAATGACAAAACGGGCGGGGCCGGAGAGGCGTGGAATCAACTGCTGGACTGTAAGTCAGCGGCCTCATGCATCCGGCGTGCTACAGTCTCGGCGGCGCCGCGGCTGGTCGCTACGCTAAATAGACGTCCGCCGAACTCGCCTACAGCGATCTCGAGGAGGTCACTTTGCTGCGTGAACACGACGCGACGCTGCTTCCCTTCAGCGGCGTCCTCGAGATCAAGGACCATCTCTCCCTAGCCTCTGTTACCTTGGATGCCAAGCGTGCCAGCATAGCTTCCATGATCACCATCGCGAAGGTAAATCACAAGTAGACGATTATATCGATCAACGGATTCGATGATCTTTGATTACGCTGGGGGACTGAGAGGGCGGAGCGAGCAGCCGGGCTCGATCTGTTCGGTTGCTGAGGATGGGCGGAGAACTCAAGGTGTTTTCCCATCAGCGGTTTCCAAAGCAGCAATCTCTGCCGGTTGCTTAATCAGCAGAATGGTCCCATCCGCGGTCATGCGGACGGGGTAGGTTCGTATACGGCAATCAGTGTTCAGTTCAACCCCGGTCCTGAGGTCGTACACTCGGTCGTGTAGCGGGCAGACGACGATGCTTTCACCCACCAACCCGTCCGCTAAGGGGCCATTGCGGTGCGGGCAGTCCGGCTGGGTTGCGAACAGCTCGCCCGATCGTGTGTGAAAGACCGCGATTTCCATACCGTCAACTGCGAAATTCCGGCCTTCGCCTTTTGGAATCTGCCAAACCTTGCCGATTGCGCGTTCTGTCATGAGATCAGGCCTCCGCCGGAATGAGTGATGCGAATTGGTTGGCTGTTGCTGGCGCGGTCGCCTCTTTCCAAGGATCTCGAACGGCGGCGACGGATTTCGCCATGGCAGCGTCGAGCGCGGCGCCAATGCCTTCGGAGTCCTCGACAACAACGGCCCGGATGCGCTCGAGGCCGATTCGTTCCACAAACGTGTAGGTGCGCTCCTTCCATTTGGCGTTCTCGCGATAGAATTGCATGAAACGCCCCATGTAGAGCATTACGTCATCTTCGTTATCGACCGTGCAAAGGATGTCGCCCCTGCGTACATGCGAGCCGGCGGCCCCGCCTATATAGATTTCCCATTTCCCGTCGCCGATCGCGACGGCGCCTACATCCTTCACCATGGCCTCTGAACAGTTGCGCGGGCAGCCTGCTGTTGCGAGCTTCAGCTTTGCGGGACTATCAATGCCCCGGAATTTCCGTTCTATCTTCGTGGCCAGACCCATGCTGTCGCCGAGGCCAAACCGGCAGTAATCGGTGCCAATACAGCTCTTGCAGGTGCGATAGCTCTTTCCCCAGGCCCAGCCGGCCGGCATGTCGAGATCGCGCCACACGCCCGGCAGATCATCCTTGGCAACGCCCACCAGATCGATTCGCTGCCCGCCGGTTAGCTTCACTAAAGGCACGGCATATTTGTCCGCGACGTCCGCAATACGTCGCAATTGATCTGGCGTGCAAATGCCGCCGGGCATCTCCGGGACCACTGAAAAAGTGCCATCCTTCTGGATGTTGGCATGCACCCGGTCATTGATGAACCGGGCATCGCGTTCATCTTCATATCCGTCAGCCCAGATCGTAATCAGCAGGGAAGCAAGCGGCGGCTTGCTTGCTGGGTCCTCGCGCCCTCGGGCAAGGGCGCGAAAAACGGCTGAGACGGACCGGAGATTCTGCTCACGGATTGCCTGCACGAGTTCTGGCTTGCGCAGCGGAATGCAGGGCACATAGTAATGAATGGAAGGGTCTTCTTCCACTTCGCCGCCGCAGTACCACGTGACCAGGTCGGCGACCAGGCTCTTGCAGGAACCGCAGCCCATGCCGGCCCGGGTTGCTTCCATAACGGCCTTGGCGGTCCGCCGGCCCGACGATACGCAGTCACCGATCGCGCCCTTGGTCACCCCGTTGCAATTGCAAATCTGCGCATCGCTTGGCATTTCATCCAAGGTCACGCGTTGCGGGGGCGTCCCGAGGTCGAATAGCAACGACAGGCGCTCCTCGGGCAGGGGGGTGTCCCGGTCGAACGCCTGCATCAGGTAGGCGGCTTTGCTGATGTCGCCCATCAATATCCCGCCAACCAGCCGTCCCTCGCGGACAATAAGCTTCTTATAAGTGCCCCGGCTGGGCTCGCTGAATTGGATAATCTCGTCGTTGCTATCGGCCGGGTCGGTAATCCCCATGGAAGCCACCTCGACTCCCATCACCTTGAGCTTGGTGGCCAGCTTGGACCCGTGATACTGGGCGGAACGGTTGATTCCGGTCACATGGTCGGCGAATACCTTGGCTTGCTCCCACAAGGGGGCGACGAGACCATAAACCTGGCCGCGGTGCTGTGCGCATTCACCGACAACGTAGACGTTCATGTCGTCCACCGAGCGCATCTGATTGTCCGTTACAATCGCCCGCTCCACGGTGAGTCCCGCGCGCAAAGCAAGCTCGGTGTTTGGCTTGATACCCGCCGAGAGCACAACCATGTCGCAATCGAGGGA
>JAFAHH010000755.1 GCA_019237355.1 Acetobacteraceae bacterium
TTTGACTCGTCACAGGCCGCCGCCCGCGCCGCTTCGGGCTGGGCTCCGCGGGCGGCAGCGGCTTCTCCGGGAGCTCCGGATCGGTCCCCCAGGGGAAGCGGATTTCCATTCAGAGGCCGAGCAGCCCGGCCGGGCTCTCGGCGACCAGCCCGGCGCGTTGCACATAGCCGCGCATCGTGCGCAGGTCGCGGTGCCGGGAATGGCGCATGATATCCTCGTCCCGGGCGCCCTTGGCGTAAGCCTCGGTGATGAAGCCGGCGCGCAGCCCATGCGGGCTCAGCCGGGCGAAGCCGTCCAGGGTCAGCCCGGCCATGCCGGCGCGGCGGGCCAGGATCCGGCGGATCGCAGCCGGGTGCAGCGCCGCACCGCCGATCCGCCCGCCTTTGCTGATTGGCCGGAACAGCGGCCCGGCCTTGCGCTTGGCGACGGCCTGCCAGGCCTCGAACGCTCGCACCGGACAGGTCGCGGCATGCTGGCCCCGGGGCAGGCCGATCTCGGCCCCCTGCCCCGCTTTGTCGGTCTTGCTGCGCCGGATGCGCAGACGCAGACCACCGGCCACCACGGCGACGTCCTCGGCCCGCAGCGCAGCGAGCTCCGAGCGGCGCAACGCGCCGGCAAAGCCGATCAGCAGCAGCGCCCGGTCGCGCCGGCCGCAGGCGCTGCGATCACACATCGCGACCAGCTGCCGGATGATGTCGAGGGTCAGCGCCGCCGCTTTCTCGACCGGGCGGCCGTGCGTGCGCAGTAGCCCCTGCAGCGGCTCCTGGATGGCGCGGTGCGCCGGGTTCCAGGGCAGGTCGTTGAAGCGGTGCATCTTGCCGATGGCGGAAAGCCGGCGGCGGATGGTCGTGGGGGCGTGGGTGCCGGCGAGGCTCGCGAGATACGCGCCGACGGCTGTCGGTTCGGCGGGCACCGGGGCGAACCCGGTGCGGGCGCACCACTCGGCATAATGCTGCCAGTCGGCCTTGTAGGCGCGCAGCGTGGCGGGTGCCGCGGATTTGCGCGCCAACGCCTGGGCGGCGGCGAGCGCGGCCTGGGCAGCGCCGCTGGAGACGGGCGGGCTGAGGGATGCGGGGCAGCGGCCCCGGGGCGAATCGGGCATGGCAGTTGGGAAAGTCCTGCGGTGTTCGGCAGATGGCAACCCGGGAAATTGCATTAGGCGTGATAACCGCGCATATCGAGTTCGGGGCTGCCATGCTCCGGATGCCGCAAGTGACAGTAAGCACAGCCGCGAGCGGGGGGATTGGTCACGTAATGGGCGATCAAGGACCAGCCATGTCGGTGGTTATACAGCAACGATTCGCTCGAACTCCGCGCGGGACCTCCGGCAAAAACCCGCTCAGAAGCAAGCGGAACGCTGCTTGTGGGCCGAAGGCGACCTCTCATGCTGCCAATCGATTGGCGGCTATACGGATCAGGATGCACCTGCCGTCGGGCGCCCTGAGCTTGTCATTCAGACCGTAGGTCATCGCCTCAGCCGAGCAGCTGAGGAATTTAACCAGCTACAACCCCACGAGCCCGCTTCCAACTCGATCTGGCCCGAGGCGTGGCACCAAGGCGGATTATAGAAGCCCTTCCGAGAATATATGAGATTATGGCGTTTGCTCTCGTATGCGGCCGGAAAGTCGCAGCGAATCGCACGTGCTCCCCTGTAATCTCATCCGGCCTCTCGGAAGGTCACGGATGGTCGCGCATGATCCACGAAAATCCCCTTCATGGGTAAGTCGCCGCCTGAAAAACGGAATGAAGGGCGTCGCTCGGGTCGCCTTCCTGGCCCATCGCGCCGAGATCCAGGTCGAGCTCGATGCGGGGTGGCCGCGGATGATCGCGGTCACGTAGCGATGAAACTGCTGGTACGACATGCCCAGCTTGTCCGCACGCCTCTCGTAAACCGCCTTGATCGCGGAAGCGGACGTATCGTCCGAGTTCCGCATGGTCGCCAGACAACGTTTGCGCCAGGTCAAGCGTCCAATCTGGGACCAGATGGAGCAGGCGGTATGACCGACCGCGACGAAATTATTCGGGCAATCTCGCGGGAAATTGGCGCGCGGATTGATCGGGACGATCCGCTCGTGGTCGCGGCGTTGCTGAACGAGCGGATGCTGGATAAATCCCTGCGCAAGATCGAGACCATGGTGAAGGAGCAAGCCGACAGGATCGTCGCAGCCGGGCAGGACTGCGTGGAGAAGATGGAGGCAGCGCGAAACGCGGGATGCGAAATCGCCCGCGAGCAGAGTGAAGCCGCTTTGCGGAGCAGCATCGACTGGGTCGAGAGCCGGATATTTGAGGCAGGGGATCGTGTCATCCAATCTTTGCTGTCGAAAATTCGCGAAGCCGAAAAGGCAGAGCGAGCGAGCAAGGTCACGATGTCGTCGGCTTATGTGGCGGGGTTCGTTGCATTTTACGACATTGCTACTTGGGGGCCTCAATGCTGGCTGAATCTCATGGGCTCTGATGCTCACATCCGCCAACGCCCTAGTGGCTTGGTGGATTGACGGCTGAGACACCACGAGCTTGCCGGCCGGGCTGAGCGAAGATCTCTATGCGGCACATTGTTGCGCTTCGGCTAGACTAGAACCCGCATTCCCAATGAAGATGCACTACGGTCAGCTGACGGGCTGGCATTCTCGGGCCCGGCCGATAGCGGAATGGCCAAGGAACCTGCGCGCGAGACATGCCGTGGAATGCACCGGAGCAATGGTCCCCGCGTGGGTGCTCGCTATCACTCACCGGCCGAAGCTGGTGTAGGTTATGCGGATGACGGCCGCCGCTCTGGTCATCTTCGCCCTAGCCTCTTTGCTGGGGTTACCGCAGGGATTCTGGGCCGTCATCACGGCCCTCATAGTTGCGAATCGCCAGTATTTTCTCGCGCGAACGGGGTCAAGTAGCCAAGCCGCCGGCAGGCCTTACGGCGGCTGCCATTAGTCTATCATCGCTGGGTCGAATTCAAACCGTGGACCCTGCCCCACCCGGTATGGGTCCGATCTCAGAAATTCCGCTGCCGTCATGGCCCTGGGCGAATCGATCCGGCATTTGTACCCGTGCCTGATCCGATCAAACATCAAGGCCGAGTTCGGCCCGCAAATGTGCGAACCGCTTCGGGTCCATCGCCCGGCGATCAAGAACGAGCAGCCGCAAGGCGTCCAACCCTGCTTCAGTGAAGAAGGCACGCGGTCCCTGGTTCGTGGCCCGCACCTCCATTAAGCCACGATCGAGCATAGTTTTTACCGCGGGCGGGATTTTCGGCGTATTGCGCCTCTCTCCACCGCGCCACGTGCGCAGGAATATGCCATCGGTAATCGCTGGGTCCTCGCCGAAATGGCGACATAGCTCGCGGCGAAGTAGTTCCCGCTCGGGTGCGGTGAACGGCACGGTGGAACGTTCGGATCGGCTACTCATAGGCTCCCTGATTCCGCTTGGTGTCTTAGCCGAGTTACAGGGTGCGACGGAGAAGGTCGAGCACCGCCCATTAAGCCTGCTTCAGGCCTTTCTCAGGCTCGCTGCGGACATCTTCCCCTGGTTTCCGCGCTCGATCTCGAAACTGATTCTTTGACCTTCACGAAGCGTGCCTAGGCTGGAGCGCTCCACCGCCGAGACGTGGACGAACACATCCTTGGACCCATCATCGGGCTGAATGAAACCATAACCCTTTTGCGCATTGAACCATTTTACGGTGCCCACCGGCATTGCATTTTCTCCCTGAGTACTTTCACGCCCGCTCTAAGCGGCGCGGTCGAGCAGTTGTGGCCCGTCATTGAACACCATTCATTCATAGACCGGCTCACCGGCCACATGCACAAGGTATCCTCTCCTGCCGGACGGAGAGGAAGCTGGATCGCCATCGGTTCGCCCAACCTCAGGGGCAGTCCGGGTCCTCCAGGATGGACCGGCATTCGGTTGTGAAGGGCCGACAAGCCGGTTGGAATACCTCCTCCGTTTCGAGCAATGTTCCAGGCCACTCTTTGGCCTCCGTTAGAGCCTCCGTTAGAATCGGGTCCGGGCGTCAGCCCATCCATACGCCGGCAAGTGTGTGACGTCACACACTTGCCGGCGTATGGATGGGCTGACGCCCGGACCCGATTCTAACGG
>JAFAHH010000822.1 GCA_019237355.1 Acetobacteraceae bacterium
GCGCAATCAAAAGGGGCGGCCCCTGATTGGACCGCCCCTGACGTGGTCTGAAGGCTCCCCTTTCCCCCTGAATTGGCCCGCCGACCGGTTCGGCCACGGCCTTCGCGTATACCGTGTCGACCACAGGGAGCCAGATTAGCGCCGCCAGCAGAGCGTGCAACCGCCAGAGTCGTTGCTCACAGGCTTACCCCCAGAATAGCGATTCGATCCCCGGCAATCCCCGAAACCGTCCACAAATCAACGTGCCGTTATTTTGGCCGGCGCAGCCGCCGCCGCAATCCGCTCCGCCTTCGGACGAAGTCCGAGCAGTGCTGTCGCCAGCGCGGCGACCAGCATGAAGCCGCAAGCGCTCAAAAAGATCTGCGGCGGATGGAGACCGAGCGAGAGCAGATAGCCGCCGAGCGCCGGCCCGGCGATGCCGCCCAATCGGCCGATGCCGAGCGCCCAGCCGAGACCGCTGGCGCGCATGCGTGCGGGATATAGCTTGCCGCAGGCCCCGTTGGCGCCGGTCTGGCTGCCGACGATCGTCATCCCGGCAAAGAAGATCGCACCTACGAGGATCAGATAAGGCATCGCGAGGAGCGCGATACTCGCGATGAAGACGATGCCGGCAGCGTAGTGCAATGCCAAGGCGCGCTCTGCCCCGAAGCGATCGATCAACACGCCCAGATAGAGCACCGCGCACACCGCGCCCAGTTCGCGGAAGCTCGAAGCTCGTGCAGCCTGCGGGGGCGTCATGCCGCCCAGGTGCAACACTTCGGGCAGCCAATAGGCAAACAAGAACAGGTTCAACAGGCTGCAGAAGAAGATCACCCAAAGGATAACGGTCTGCAGCGCATAGCCTTCGCTGAATAGCATTCTGATCGGGTTGCCGCGGGCGATGTCGACCTGGCCCGCGCCGCTCTGCACCGACGCGATGCCGAGCTGGTCCAACAGCGCTGCCTGACGCGCCGAGAGATTGGTTTTTGCGACGAGGAACCGCGGTGACTCCGGCAACCATGCCCATAGTACCGGAAGCATCGCGAGCGGTACGATACCGCCCAGTGTAAAGACGCTCGGCCAGCCGAACCTCGGCAGCAACAGCCCCGCCGCCTGACCGCACAAGAAACCGCCGAGCGGCGCGCCGGTGAAGGAGATCATGATCATCGTGGCGCGCCGCCGCTGCGGCGCGTAGTCGCCGGTCAACGTCGCCGCCCCTGGAAATGCGCCGCCGATCCCGAGCCCGGTAAAAAAGCGCATAAAGCTGAGCATCGGCAGCGAGCCGGCAAATCCGGTCAGCAGCGAAGCCAGCCCGTAGATAGCGACGCTGAGCAGTAGGAGCGGTCGGCGGCCGAGGCGATCGCCGATTGGCCCGGCGGAAAGCGCGCCGACCAGGATGCCGATGCTCGACCACACGAAAGCCTGCGTGAAGGCTGGCCCCGGCAGGTTCCAGGCGTGCGTCAGCGACGGCACCGTCACCGCGATCGCATTGACGTCGTAGGCATCGCAGATTTGGATCAGCGTACACAGCGCCGCGACGCGGATCTGCAGCGCGCCGATGCGTTGGTTTTCCAACACGGCCTCGGTGGCCGACAACTGCGCTTCCGCCAATCTCGCCTCCCTCGATCCTCCCGAGGCCTCGTGTTGCACGTTCCGCCACGCCGGTTCAAGCCCGAAACAGAGTCAAGGCACCTGCGCCGCGACTACGCTTTGAGAGATTCAGCCCGTGAACCATTGAGGCCTCCCGTCGGCCGGGCCGCGGAGCGCCGCGTCAGGCTGCACTCGTTTTGCTCCCCGCACCGCCTCCTGATTACAAGAAAAAAACAGGGGCCGGCCGTCCGGGATCGCGGAGACCCCCGGGTTTTCGGGGCCACACCCATGAAATAACAGGCAAGGAACAGGAACCAGCAAGGGCGAAGGTGCTCTGCGGAGTTGACAATTGCGACATTGACATCATTCGTGTCCAGAATATATGAATTTGGCGCCTCTTTTGTCAATAGGAAACGGCGTTTGCGTCAGCCCGTCGGAGAGATAAATTGCGAATTCGGACTCCAACCCGTGGCCCTGCGTGATTTTCTTCGACAGCAACGGCCGGGCGGCGCTAGGCTGGACAAACCGCAAGTGAATAGAGACCGGCGAGGTCAAGGGAGGAACCAATGCAGGTAAGCCGTCGCGATTTGGCCGCCGCGGGCGCGCTGGCGCTTGGCGTGTCGAGCCTGTTGCACCGCACCGCCGCGCGGGCGGAACCCGCCGACGAGGCGGCAGTAAGCCAGGGCGTCGAAGCCCTCCGCAAAGCCCTGCTGGACAAGGACAAGACCCGCTTGGAGCAGCTGACCGCCGATCAGCTGAGCTACGGCCATTCCGATGGCAGGGTTCAGACAAAGGCCGAGTTCATCGACGGCGTCATGACTGGGAAGGCCGTCGTCAAATCGCTGACCTTCCCCGACCTCAAGGTCGGTCTCGCCGGCAACGCCGCGATCGCCCGCCATATCTACGCGTCCGAGTCCGAAACCGATGGCAAGCCCAACAGCGTCAGGATTGGCGTGCTTGCGGTCTGGCAAAAACAGGACGGCAGCTGGAAGCTGCTCGCCCGCCAAGGCTACAAGCTGGCATGATCCAGGACTTAATCTAACTGGGTCTTGAGGGCTGGTGCGGTACAAGGGCGTCGGGGTCGGCGGTCCAGACAAAGGGTTTGGGATCGCCGTTAGTCTCACGCAAGAGGTGGTTGATGGCGGCCTGGAGATCGGCGATGCCCTTGAAGACGCCGCGTTTGAGCCGTCGCCGGGTGAATTTTTATGCATGAGGCTCGGCGCCGGCCAATCCGGCGCAACCCGCGCTACCTGCATACTGTGAGACGGGTCGCCCCGTCTTCAGGCGGACATGTGGTCTAGCGTCTATCCACTAGAGGCGCACGGCCCACCGCCGCAGCAGATAATCCTCGACCTGGACGCCACCAACGACCCGCTGCATGGCCATCAGCAGGCGCGGTTCTTTCACGGCTGTTGAGCGGCAAAGGTGTGCCTGGATCTCGCCAAATCAGCGCACTTCGCCGTTCCGGCGCCATCATCGCTGTCTTCGATAGCCTTTAGCTCACACTGACCACGATCTGCCGTTGCCCAACCCGGTCAACGAAAACTGATCCTGGCCCCAAAACCGTGGGAATCTGGCGAATGTCGGTCCAGATCTCTTCTTCAAAACCCTAATCGAAAAACATTCTGGTTGGCGTTAATTCCCCACACCACCAGTCCAAATACAGAGATCTGAGTCAGCTGCCCAGGAACCTGCTCGAATTGTCCCGAGCTAAAATTGAACACGAAGATATTCTGGTTGGCGTTGATTCCCCATACGCCTATGGGGCCGAGAAGTGGCCCACCTACCGCAAGGGATTTGAGTTTCCCTGGGACGTTGACAAAGGTTAGCGAGATAGCATCAAGCCGGAAGACGTTCTGGTTGGCGTCGATTCCCCACACCTCCGTGCCCAAGCCACCAACAGCGATTGCCGCAAGACTCCCTGGAATTTGCCGGAACCCTCTCTCTAGCGTATTGCCGTTAATTGCTATCTCACTGAATACGAATACATTTTGACTAGCGTTTACCCCCCAAACGGCCGGGCCATCTACGGCGATTTGGGTGAGCTTTCCAGGGACCTGCACGAAGCCCGTACCATCGTATTCGTAAATGTTCTGATTGGCGTCGATTCCCCAGGTAGCACCGCCGTGCGCGGCGATTTGACTGAGGTTCCCTCGGATCT
>JAFAHH010001081.1 GCA_019237355.1 Acetobacteraceae bacterium
AATCGAGCAATCTTGCATCTGCTCTCAGGCGCCGATCACTCGTTCCATGTCCGCGCCGGGTCCGGGCGAACCGATGATCAGGTACTCGATGAGGCGCTCGATATGATGTCACGCTGGATCCGCACCTTTCAGGTCGCACCAACAAACGGCTTTTAATGGCCGCGGCGAGCTCCCGCTCCACCCCATATCCAATTACGGCTTATCGCCGCACCAAGCGGTCTGCTTTGACCGGAACTGGATCGCAATGTTAGTGAAGGCCCAAGACAGTATTAAATCCATTCGGTAAATGGAGAACAGCTTTCAGGATCTTGGGGCTAAGACATGTCGCTCAATCCCCAGGCATATTGGCCTTTTGGGACCCATTGATGCAGGCCATCGATTCGATATTAAGGCCGCTTTCTCACCGATACAGGAATTTATCGCAGGTCAGCAATCGCCTAATCCTTCAGAGCATTGACATCGTATGGAAGCCCTAGCATCGAAACCGCAAATGCGTTCACCCCGTGACATCAATGCTGTCGTCGGGTGCAGCGTTGATGCTTTCGTTCGGATCGAAGGGGCACTGGCATTCTGATGAGCGTCACTCTTGCCATTTCCAACACCAGCCAACGCCGAATCCTGCGGGCGTGCGA
Organism: Acetobacteraceae bacterium; assembly: GCA_019237355.1. Taxonomy (GTDB): domain Bacteria; phylum Pseudomonadota; class Alphaproteobacteria; order Acetobacterales; family Acetobacteraceae; genus JAFAHH01. The sequence continues at coordinate 633 of JAFAHH010001081.1, forward strand.
GTGGCTCAAAAGCAGAAAACCGGCCGAGGAAATATTGATTGTGGGGGCAAGCCGCGATGCGGCCAACGAGCTCGCACGAAGGTTAGCCAAAGAAAAAGGTGCCGCCTTTGGATGGCACCGGTTCAGCTTGCCCCAACTCGCTGCCGTCATCGCTCATCCTGTGCTGGCCCTTCGTACGCTGGTCCCGCTTAGCCAACTCGGAACAGAGGCCATCGTTGCCCGCATCGTCCATCGCTTGGAAAATGAGCGCGCGCTCAGCCGCTATCACGATATTACGCACACGCCCGGATTCCCGCGCGCCGCTGCTCGAGTGATCATCGAGCTCCGGCTGGCAAGACTGCGGCCGGATTCCCTCGCCAGCGTAGCACCAGATCTCAAGCTCCTGATCGATGCTTACGAAGCCGAGCTGGCGCAAGCGGGCCTTACCGATTGGCCGGGCACGCTGGCGCTTGCCACTGAGGCGGCAAATAGCAATGGCGCCCAGCAGCATAGCCTGATCGGCTTACCATTGCTGTTGCACGACGTGCGTATTGGGAGCGAAGCCGAGCTCGCATTCATTCGCGCACTCGCCAATAGGTCACCCGAGACGTTGGCGACGGTGCCCTCCGCAGACGAACCGACACTTCGCCGGATGCGCATTGGACTAAATTCGCAGACGCAAGATCTCGATGAAAAGCCCTTGAGCAACGGATCTGTCATCCTGGCCGGCGCCCTCGCGAACCTACAACGCAACCTTTTCAAGGAACATGCGAGGGTTTCAGGCCCGGACCCGGACGATGGCGTCGAACTATTCTCAGCGCCCGGTGAGGGCCGCGAATGCGCTGAAATTGCGCGTCGCGTGCTTTCATTGGCCCGGTGCGGAACACGATTCGATCGCATCGCCGTGGTTCTGCGTTCACCGGAGGCCTATCGGGCGAACCTGCAAGAGGCATTCAGCCGGGCGGACATTCCGGTCCACTTCGCGCGGGGCGCGGTGCGGCCCGACCCGGCAGGACGCGCCTTCTGTGCCCTGCTCAGATGTGCGGTGGAAGGCCTCTCGGCCCGCCGTTTCGCCGAGTATCTATCTCTTGGGCAAGTGCCTGACGCCACGCCCGGCGGTACGCCTCCGGAGGCCAGTTCGCGCGGTGATCGATGGAGCACGCCCGATACGGATTTCGCTCCCCTGTATGCGGCGGAAGAGGCGGACGATCGGACTAAACCCGTACAGGCTGATGATGCGGTAGCAAATAGCGACGGAGCCCCTGTTGCAGGCGGGCAGCTGCGGGCGCCACGGCGCTGGGAAAGGCTGCTCGTCGAGGCGGCAGTGATCGGGGGGCGCGATCGCTGGCGGCGCCGGATCGAGGGTCTGGCGAATGAGCTCCGGCTCAGGCTCTCCGAGCTTGGCGAGGAAGACGAAGCCCAGGCGGTGGCGTTAGCGCGAACGCTGGACGATTTGGCCGCCTTTGCGGGCTATGCCATCCCTCTCATCGATCTGCTCGATGGCCTCCCTTGCACGGCTGATTGGGGCGAGTGGCTCGACCGATTGGGCGCGCTGGCGACGTGTGTGCTCAAGCAGCCGGACCGGGTGCTCGCAGTATTATCGGAGCTGGCGCCAATGGCTCCGGTCGGACCGGTGAACCTTAATGAGGTTTTGCTTGTCCTCGAACCCCTGCTCCTCGAGGTGGCAGTTGCGCCCGCATCGCAACGTTATGGCAAAGTGTTTGTTGGCCCAATCGAGGCGGTTCGGGGACTGAGTTTCGAAGCAGTATTCGTCCCCGGACTCGCCGAAAAGATGTTTCCGCGCAAAATCATCGAGGAGCCGATCCTGCTCGATGCCATGCGCGCGCAGATCGATGGCGGCCTCACGACAAATCAGAACCGGCTCGAACACGAGCGCCTCGCGCTAACACTCGCGGCTGGCGCGGCCAAGCGCAGGATCTGCTTCTCCTATCCGCGCCTCGACCTCGACCAAGCCCGGCCTCGCGTGCCATCCTTCTATGCGCTCGAGGCCGTTCGGGCAACCGAGGGCCGGCTTCCCAATTTCACCGAGCTTGCGCGACAAGCGGAAACAGCAACAACAGCTCGCCTCGGCTGGCCGGCACCTCCTGATCCTATCGATGCCGTTGACAACGCCGAGTACGATCTCGCGATTCTCGATCGCATTTTTGTCGATCCCGCGGAACGCGCCGGGGCAGCCCGTTACTTGATCAGCGCCAATCCGTGTCTCGCGCGGGCATTGCGGTCCCGTTATCAACGCTGGAGCAAGCGCTGGACGCCTGCCGATGGGCTGGTCAGCCCGCCAACAGCGGCCAGGGCGATCATGGCGAGGCATGAGATCAGCACCCGAACCTATTCGCCAACCGCCCTGCAGAATTATGCCCGGTGCCCCTATCGGTTCTATCTTCAAGCCATTCATCGTCTTGCTCCCCGCGAAGTGCCGGAGGCGATTGACGAGTTAGACCCCTTGCAGCGTGGGTCGATCATTCACGATGTCCAGTTCGAGTTATTTACGTGTCTGCAGCAAGACGGCTTACTCCCGGTCCGGCCAAGCAATCTCGGGCGGGCGCAGCAGAAGCTCGATGAGATCCTTGC
>JAFAHH010000430.1 GCA_019237355.1 Acetobacteraceae bacterium
ATCTGCGCCGCTATCATCGCCTGCCTGGCTGCCCCGACATCGGGACGACGAACCAGAACGGCGCCCGGAATTCCCGGCGGGATATTGGGGAGCGAAGCGGCAAAGTCCGTGGGCGTCAGCTGGAAGGTGGATGCGGTCTCTCCCACGAGGACGGCCAACGCATGTTCAAGTTCCGCACGGCGCTGGCCCAGCAGCACAGCTTCGGCCGCGACCGCTTCCGCCTCGGCGCGCAAGCGTACGAGGGTGAGTTCCGAGGCAAGGCCCGATCGGACCAGGCCCTCGGTCACTCGTACAGTCTCGGCGCGCGAGTCCGCCGTGCGGCGCACCAACACTCGCTCAGCGTCCAGCGCGCGAAGCGTGAAATACGTCTGGGCTATATCGGCCTGCACCAGCAGCTGCGCCGCGCGCAGGAGATCCGCCCGCTCGGCGGAATCCAGCGAGGCTGCTTCACTGGCCCGCGCCAGGCGGCCGAACAAGTCGGCTTCGTAAGACAAGTTGGCGCCGAAGACGTACAAGGTGCCGGTGCTGCTGGCAGCGTTGGTGAGTGGTCCTTCCTGACGGGTGGCGTTGAAGCCGAGCCCAATGATGGGCCACTGCGCCGCCGCAGTCGCCTTCTGGATCGCACGGGCCTCGGCAAGCCGGGCGGCTGCCAATTGAATGCCGAAGTTGTTGCCTTCAGCGCGTCGTATCAGCTGATTAAGCTGTGGGTCGCCGAATACCAGCCACCAGGCGCCGTTTGCTGGCATTTCGGCCGCAGCGTACCTGCGCGCGACCGGATCGACTTCCCGGAAAGCGCCCGGTGTCTGAGGAAGACGTCCCGGCGCGGATTCATGGGCGCATGCTGCTAGCGCGGCCGCGAACATCAAGGCCAGCGACGATGCTGGCCGCCGGCGAAAGCTGATGCAGAACCGCAGCGGATGCGGGCCCTTCTTTGCTCGAGCGTGTCGAATGGCCAGCGCTGAAGCGGGCCTGTTTGGCCAGCTTTGCGCTAAACAGAGGCGTGCGGGGCTCGATAGACAAAATTTTCCATGACTGAAATCGAGATGTAGTTTGGATCCATCGGCTTGGCACTTAACGGACACGCACTCTTTGCAATAGGGGCGGTTCATTACCGATGAGGCCGGCAGCTGAGCACGAGGGTTCATCATCAATCCCGGAAACAACATGTTTACCAGAGCTGGTCGACCAACAGTTGGATTGGCCGCCCTCTGCGTTCGAATGGAAAATGGAGTACAAGAAAAGGCGCTGGTGGGGGTGTGAGCTAGATTACTGCTTTCCTGAGATGCACAGTCTTATGATTATGGCGCGCTTGTAGACCGGGAACCGGCTGTCGCTCTTGCGCTTGGTTGCGCGGAGTTGCACGAGCCTCTATCTGCTGGAAGGACGAACTACGAATCGGCAAAAATGTTCGATCATCAGGCGTCTCGGGCCTCGGCATGCCTCGAAACTGCCACCATCGCTCCAGTGGGTAATCAGTGAAGTGCAAACGGCTGCCCTGAGCCCTCCCGGAGCTACTGCGGGTCAAGAGCTCCGTTTTCAGCAGATTTCGGAACGTGGCGACGACAACGAAGTTGAGGCCGTGCTGCGCTCCAGCATTCATGTGTAAATGCAAATAGGGCGCGCTTTGCTGGCGCCTTCGGGCCGGCTGCGATCTGGTGCGCCTGTTGCGTCGACGAGGGAGAGGAGACGAAGGTTTCAGGCTCCTGAACGAGGCGTATGGCCTGTTCGGGGCGCAGTTCGACGAGGCAGACCACCGAGCCGCCCGCAAGTGGATGAGAGAGATGGCGACGGGAGCCATCGCACCAAACGTGCTGGACTAACGGGGTAACGGGCGTGCGCTGCACGTGCCGCATCTGAAGCAGGGGCCGCCTCACCAGCAGCCCCAGCAGTGGTGGTAGTATGGATAACCGTAATAGTGGGGGCCAAAGGCACCGCCGAGCACGGCTCCTCCGACAAGTCCACCCGCGCCCGCCGCAACACCGGTCATGATCTGGTTGTTCTGGTTCTCGGCCTGGACCTGGGCGTTGATCATCGGTAGTTGCGTGCAGGCATTCCGGTCCCCCTGGTTGCAAGCCTGCGTGGTGGCATTGAGCAATCCTTGACTCGGCGCCGTACAGGCAACCACGCCAACCGAGAGAAGGACCAGGGTAATGGCCTTCATAGCGTTCACTCCGCAACTGATGTTCTTGAGGCGACAATGCGCCAAAACGGGCTGGGTGCCCTGTGACGTCGGACACAGGGCATCAATCATCGCGGGCTGCTTTCTAAGCCGGACCGGGAACGGCCGAGGGAATCAGCGCAACCGCGGGTCAGCATTTCATGCTCGATACGGGCCGGTGAATGTGCTCGGATACAAACGTGACACACTCGGAATTCGAATCTGGAATCGCCTGTGGTGGATTGGCCCAAGGCTCGCCGATGCCGGCATGAAATTGGGGATCGGGACCTAAAAGCACCGGCAACGTGCTTATAGGAGGAAGCAATGGAGAGAGACTGGCGTAGGGCAGGCTCAGGGAGGCGCAGGCCGCCTGCCGCCGAGTTGCTCGAGCGCTATGGGTGCGGCCCGATCCGGTTCACGGGGGCGGATGACGCTCTCTATGAACGACATCTTTTGTTCGACGCTGTTGCGGATCCGACCGAGGTGGGGCCCCGCGAGCGCTACGAAGCCATTGCACGCTCAGTCCGGGACGTCCTCTCGCAGCGATGGCTGCGCACGGAGCAAACCTACGAGCGGGATAATCCCAAGCGCGTTTACTATCTCTCGATGGAGTTTCTGATTGGACGCTCTCTTTCCAATAACATCATCAATCTCCAACTCGATGCGGTCACAAAGCACATACTTGATGAAAAGCGCCTGGACCCACGCACGATAATCGAGGAGGAGCCGGATGCCGGTCTCGGGAATGGCGGACTCGGCCGGCTCGCCGCATGTTTTCTTGACTCGATGGCCGCGATGCAGCTCCCCGGCATGGGGTATGGCCTCCGCTATGAGTACGGGATATTCCGGCAAACTATCGAGAATGGCTGGCAATGCGAGCAGCCGGATAACTGGCTGCGGCGTCCTGACCCGTGGGAGGTGGCGCGGCCTGAAGAGAAGGTCGAGGTAAAGCTCGGCTGTTCGGTCGAGGTGCGAGGCGGTACCTTGGGCGCGGTGGCTGGCCGGCCGTCAACGCTGATCGGGTTGCCGTTTGACAGGCCCGTGGTGGGCTACGGCGGCAAGACCATCAATACCCTGCGGCTTTGGGCCGCGGCCGCTCCCGATGCCTTCGACTTCCAGGCGTTCAGCGCAGGCGAATTTGTCAGCGCACTCGCCGGGCGGCTCTCGGCTGAATCGCTGACCCGGGTGCTCTATCCCGACGATTCGACGAGCATGGGACAGGCGCTCCGTTTCGTGCAGGAATACTTCCTCGTCGCGTGCTCGCTCGCCGATCTCGTGCGGCGCTTTCGG
>JAFAHH010001047.1 GCA_019237355.1 Acetobacteraceae bacterium
TCGGCAGTCTTTTCCTCCTCGAGCGTCTGTTCCAGCACCGACGCACAGTCATCGCGCCCAAGCTGGCGCGCAAATGCGATGAGCGATCCGTAGCGCGTGATTTCGTAATGCTCCACCGCCTGACATGAGCTGATAATGGCGGCATCGAGCGTATCGCCATCCGAGATATCGCCCATCATCGTGTCGGCTTCGTCGATGATGCCGTCCATTGCGGCGCAGGTCACGCCCTTGGCTTCCTGGCCGTGGATCTTGAACACTTGCTCAAGCCGCTTCACGTGATTCTCCGTCTCGGCCAGATGCGATTGCAGCCCCTGCTTGAGCTGCGGATTGCTGGCCTTGCCAATCACCTTCGGCAAGCTCTTCACGATCTGATTCTCGGCGTAGTACATATCTTGCAGCGTATGGACGAAGAGATCGTCTAGCGTCTTGATGCTTTTTGAGAACAAAGCCATGCGGCTGCTCCGTGTCGGTGAAGGACTAACGGCAACCACGCTTGCAGCCGGGCCCAACGCTCTGGCGCGACGGGACCCGGCAGCCGAGGAATCTCGCTGGCCTAGCCGGTCGCGAATTCCCGAGGCTCGCGGGTCACGCAAGCTTAATCAGCTGAGGCGACTTAGGTTCCGTGCTTGCAGGCGAGTTTAGCAATTGAGAGACCGCACGAGGAACCTTCAGTAAGGGGATGAGTGACTCACCTTTTGCACCGGGGCCGAATCGGCCAATGCCGGGGCCGCTACGCCCGAAGCCTCCTCTTGCGCCGGCCATTCGGCATGCCCGGTGTATTCGCGCCAGAGGAATATCAGGGCGGCCATAATCGCCGGACCGAGGAACAGGCCGAGGAAGCCCCAGCTCTCAACGCCTCCGAGAATGCCAAGCAGAACCCAAACAAAGGGAAGCTGGGTTGCGCCCCCAATCAACACTGGCCGGACAAAATGGTCAGCGACGAAGGTCACGATCACACCCCACGCGAATACGGCTATGGCGGCGATCACCGATTGCTGCACGAGCAGCAAAAATGCCGCAAAACCGAAGACGATGGGCGCCCCGAAGGGTATCATTGCCGCGCCTGCCGTCACAGCGCCAAGCAAGGTTGCATGGGGTACGCCGGCTATCGCGTAAGCCACCCCAAGTACCAGCCCTACCCCAAGCCCGACCAGCACCAAACCATCAACCGTGCCATGGACCGAATCAATCATCTGTCGGGCGATAGATTCCCCGCCGGGGCCAAAGGCGCGCCGGCTGGCAGCGAGAAGCTGCTGCTTCAGGCTCGACCCATCCCGGTAGATGAAGAAGAGTGTGATGATCGTGAACCCGAAAAGCACGATCCGGTGAAGCACTTGATGGCCGATCTCCCGCGTATAGGTCATCAGCTCGGCGCGGTTCATCCGTCCCAGGAATTCAGACGCCGCGGTCGGGCTGGCAAGGTTGCGGTTCCACCAGGCGGTCAGCTGTTGGCTACCCACCGGAAGATGGGCGAGCCAATCAGGCGCGGGCACTCCGGCTTCGCGGATGCGCTCGACCCAGCCGAACACGGCATGCGCCTCCTGGGCGAGCTGGGCGGCGACGAAGGCCAGCGGCAAAATGAACATTAGCGCGACCCCAGCGGTAAAGATCGCCGGAACCAGCACGTGATGCGTGTCCCATGGCCAGCGCTTGCAAGCTTTTTGATAAGAGGGCCAGGTCGCAATAGCGAGGATCGACGCCCAGATCAGCGCCGGCAAAAACTCATGGAGCGTCCAAATTCCCGCTCCAAAAAGCGCCAATCCTAGAATACCGCGGGCAAAGCGCTTGGAAGTCTCGGGCGGGGGAGGGCCTGGCTCGGTCGGCACGCGGTAGATTGTTGTAGGATTCTTACGCATCGCTGCTATCTAAATGCTCGTCCAACTTAGTATTCCCGCGGCTCGCGCCTCCCAATTCCGAGGCGGCCAGAGCAGAGCGCGTCGCAGTTTGCGCGGCCCCTGGAAGGTCTTGACCGGCGGGGCTTCGTAGAAAACGTTGTGCGGAGCCATCGCGTGCCTCGGATCTGGCCTCTTTGCACCGGCGGGGCCTGCATTGCCCAAAAAGAGTTTCGCACCAGCCAGTCTAGGCGCATTGCAACGCGTCCGCTCCGTTTTGATCGGACCACAGCGCCCGTGACCGGAATATGACTCTTTTCCGGCTTCCAGTCCAATAGGGTCCGCGCGTGAATCCCCAATCT
>JAFAHH010000788.1 GCA_019237355.1 Acetobacteraceae bacterium
TCAATCTTTCAGCCGAAGCCGAGCCCGAAATTTGGGCCGCGAGCCATCGTTTCGGCGCAATCCTCGAAAATGTCGTTGCTGATGAGCACGGGCGACTCGATCTAAACGACGGCTCCATCACCCAGAATACCAGAAGTTGCTACCCCATCGAGTATATCCCTAATGCGGTGCGCTCGGGCCGGGGTGGGATCCCGCGAAACGTCATAATGCTTACGGCGGACGCGTTTGGGGTGTTGCCGCCGATCGCGAAACTTTCGCCTCCGCAGGCGATGTATCATTTCCTGTCCGGTTATACAGCGCGGGTTGCTGGCACTGAGAAAGGCGTCGGCGCTGAGCCGCAAGCGACCTTTTCCACCTGTTTCGCAGCACCCTTCCTGCCCCGCAAGCCGGAGGTCTACGGGCGCATGCTCGCGGACTCGATCGCCAAGCACGGCGCGGATTGCTGGCTGGTCAATACGGGCTGGACCGGAGGCGCCTACGGGGTAGGTAACCGGATGAGCATCAAGTACACCAGGGCTATGGTGGCCGCCGCACTGGGTGGCACTCTCGCCCGCGGCAAGTTCCGCAAGGACCCGTATTTCGGATTGATGATTCCAGAGTTGGTTCCCGGTGTCCCGAACGAGGTGCTGGATCCGCGTGCGTGCTGGGCGGACAAGGCCGCCTACGAGCGTACGGCAAAGGAATTGATCGCCCGGTTTGAACATAATTTCGCGACCTTCGCTGAAGCCGTGGATGAGGAGGTCAGGGCCGCCGCAATCCGCGCAGCGGCTTAGAGACTCAATTCAGAGGGCTTTCCCTGCTCCAAGCAGCCAATGGTCAACGTTCGCGGCGCGCAAGATCATCTATGTCGACATGGACGCGTTCTATGCATCGGTCGAACAGCGCGACAACCCGGAGCTTCGGGGCCGTCCGGTCGCGGTCGGCCATGGGACGGGTGCGAGGCCCTATTTACCCGGCCAGGAGCCGCCAGAGTACAATTTCACCGCGTTCTTGGGTCAGCAGGTTCGATGTGTTTATGCGCAGCAATTCCGGGGACGAGAATCCCTAAGTTCGGCGATAAGCGCGCTTGCCTGCTGCAGGTCAAAGATTGCCGAGCCCTCGGTGAACCAACCATAAATGGGGGCCAGCAGGTCCCGTGCGGCTTGGCGGCTGCCGTGATCCAACCAGAGCTGCGCCAGATTGATGGCCGCCCGCAACTCCCATAACTTCGCGGACTGGCCCCGCGCCGTATCCAAGGCCCTTCGGAACCATCCTTCCGCGGCTTCCCGGTTGTCGCCTTGCAGCTCCCCTTTCAGCCGATAGAGCTCAGCCTCAGACCAACGCTCACGCGTTTTGGTCGTGATCTCGATCGCCTCGTCGAGCGCCTTTGCTGCCACGTTCGGGTCTCCCGCCAGGCGATAAGCATTGGAAAGCATGCCGTATGCCGCAGGCGTGTAGAGGATGATTCCAGCCGTCCGCAGGGCTGAGAGGCCGGTTTTCAGGAACTCAATGGCGTCCTCGGCCCGCCCCTGCTGAGCTGCAACCCATCCAGCGTAACACCTGCCGCGCGCCGACCAAAATAAGTATCCCTGCTCGTCAGCGAGTGCGATGAGGACGGCTGATCGTTCTGCGAGCGTGGGCACATCCCGCATGATCCAGGCCGTCGTGCAGGTGGCACTCAGCGCGAGTGCGGTAGATGGCGGATGGCGCAGCCGTTCAGCGCGCTGCCGTGCCGCGTTCGCGTGAGCGCAAGCGGCTTCAAGCAGGCCGTGGCAGGCAAGCGCGCGTGAAAACTGTGAGCAAAACAGTGTCTCGGCATCGACCCCGAATTCGGACGGGAAATCCTGGTCGGGCCGATGCAGATGCTTCGCCTCGCCCGTGAAGACCGCAAGCGCCTCGGGCAACATGCCTTCGAGAAACAAGTTCGTGCCGTAAGTCGTTTCAGCCATCAAGCTGATATCTGGATCATGTTGATTTCGGCCAAGCTCGACGAATTCTTGAGCCACAGCATGCGAGAGCTGCAATGAACCGATATGCATCTTGTGCGCCCAGTCGCCATATAGCACCCGCGATAGAAGCTTGGTCCGCTCTGGCTCCTCCCGATCGAGGCTGCGGCAAAGCACCAGCGCTTGGGCAAGTACCGCCCCGTGCGCGGCCGATCCGAATCCATGCAGGGGCATCTGCACGTTCGCCAGGGCAAGCTGCAGCTCTGCAAGGCGTAAACGGCGCTCGGCGTCATCTGGCAGCCTTGTGGCGAGATAAAGCCCGCGCGTCAGGTAGGCATGCGCTTCGGCCATTGCAGAGCGTTCTGCGGAGCGCTGGCCGGTACGTAGGAAATACCGTACCGCCGGCCCAATACGTCCCGCACGCTCAGCATGATGACCAAGCAGAGCCGGCTGCGTTTCCTCGACGTCTGGAACGAGCTGCAGCATGGCGTGCAGGATCTTCGCATGAATGAGACTGCGCGTGCTGCGCAGCAGGCTTTTGTAAGCTGCATCTTGCACGAGCGCATGTTTGAATGTGTAGACTGCATCAGGTGGATCGCCACGCCGGGAGGCTAGCCCTGAGGCGACGAGTTGATCGAGTCCCTCTTGCAGGCCCAGAACAGGAATCGATGCTACTGCGGCGAGCAGCTCGTAGCTGAACTCACGACCGATTGCAGCTCCGATCTGTGCGACCCGTTTTGCGGCCGGCAACCGATCGAGCCGCGCCATCAAGGACGCTTGCAGCGTGCTCGGAACGGTAAGCGGCAGCATTTCACCCGATTGGCTCCCCCCACCTTCCAGGACGCTTTTGGTCAGCTCCTCTATGAAAAGCGGCACGCCATCCGACTGCAACGCGATCCGCTGCAGCAATGCCGGCGGCAGCTCCGTGGGCAGCGCCCGTATTTTTGCCGCCATGGCCGTCGCTTGCGACCGGTCTAGCCGGTTCAATGTCAACAGACTCACGCGCGGCCGGCCGACCCAAGGCGGCTGGAATTCTGGCCGGAACGTAATCACGAGCAGGACTGGCTGGTCCTGCATGGAGTCGATGACGAGATCCAAAAGCTCCCGGCTGGTCGGGTCGGACCAATGCGCATCCTCAAATAGCATCAGTATCGGCCGCAGCCGAGCGAGGCTTTCGAGCTGGTGGATCATCGCCGCAAACGTCATCGATTTTTTTCGCTGCGGGCTAAGCGTGAGCGCCGGTAAGGAATCGGATTGGATCGCGAGCAGATCGGCGAAGAGAGCGAGATCCTGTTCGGATGTTTGGCAAGGCGCCAGGAACTCGCCCAGCTTGCGCAATCGTTCCTGGGCGGTGTCTTCTTGCTCGAAGTGCGCTCGCGACTCGAAATGGGCGATGATCGGATGCAGCGCGTTGTGACGATAATGCGGCGAGCAGAAATAACGCAGCCTCGTGTACGGTATATTCCGCAATCGGCTATCCAACTCAGCAACGAGACGCGATTTGCCGATTCCAGCCTCGCCGGACAGCAGCACGACGCAGCCTTCGCCTTTGTTCGCCCGCTGCCAGCGTCGCAGCAGCAACTCGAGCTCTTCCTCGCGTCCGACCAGCGGGGTCCAATCCCCGGCGTGCAAGGCCTCGAACCGGCTTCGGACCGAGCTTTTGGCGACGACACGCCAGGCCTGAACAGGCTCGGCAAATCCTTTCAATCTCAACGGCCCAAGTGGGTCGCATTTGAAGAGATTGCCGATCCGCGTGCGGGTGGCCTGATCGATGGCGACCGCCCCTGGTTCAGCGATTGCTTGCAGGCGCGACGCAAGATTGGGAGTATGGCCTAGGATCGCCTGCTCCTGGGCGGCGCCGGCGCTGAGTAGCTCCCCAACCAGCGACAAGCCCGTTGCGATACCGACGCGCACGCGCGGGCTGTGGCCCTCTCCAGTCCCGATCTGGCCTGCCGCCTGGATCACCCCGAGAGCGGCATGCACGGCACATTCGGCGTCCGCCTCGGTTGCCTGCGGCCAGCCAAAGTAAATGAGAATGCCATCTCCCATATACTTCGCGATAAATCCTCCGAAGCGTGTAACTATGGTTCTTACGCTTGATTGATAGGCGCTAATGACCTGTCCTAGGTCTTCCGGATCAAGCCGGGTTGCAAGTTCCGTCGAGCCGACAAGGTCGCAAAACATCACGCTGAGCTGGCGCCGCTCCGCAGATCCAAGTGCTGCGGGCTGATCTGGGGTCAGGTCCGCGCGGGACGGCCTTAGGCGGATACCGCACTCGGGGCAGAAGACTGCGCCCGGTTGGCTGACGTGCCCGCAGGCGCGGCAGACTGCCTGCAGCGGCGCACCGCATGCCATGCAGAACTTGCTGTCTTTCGGAACATTGGCGCCGCAATTCAGGCAGTTCATCGGAAATCCAGTAGTTCAGCTAAGTTAGTCTGAAAGGTTCGGTTGCTTTACAACCGCCGCCTAGTTCAGGCCAAGATTCAGCGTTCGGAAGCGAACGGATCGTTACCCCGTGCCGCGGTTGTGGTACCGCCAGCACGAGCGAAACGGACCCGCGCGCTCTCCGCCAACGCTGGGCAGTCACGGACACATCGCGCATGGCAAACAACCGTAGTTAAATCCTCGCTGATGCGCTCGATGCCTGCAAGCGTCGATGTCTTTCCTATTAATAGCGCAAGGTCGATGTCCAGCGGCCGAAGTTGCACGTAAGAATGCTGTGACCCGGCCCGCAGGCCCATCCGGACCTGACGGCCCGGCGCGATTGAACGGGGCACTACTTCTAATCTAGAAGCGCGATCATAAGTCAATCATTCTGTGCAGCGGCGGATCCGATGCCGCGCATCCAAAGAGAATTGTTGCCTAGCTACAACTAACAGTAATCGTCGGCGCGATCAGATCACTAAATTCTGTTTTGTCCTACCCCACTTTCCGTTGAAAATTCTA
>JAFAHH010000811.1 GCA_019237355.1 Acetobacteraceae bacterium
CGCTCAAACTCGGCTGCCGCACCAAGCACCTGGAGGGTGAAAATGCCTTGCGGGCTAGCTGTATCAATTGGATCGTGCAGGCTGCGGAAATGTGCCCCCCGAGCGCGTAGCCCCTCGATGACTTCCAGCAAGTGGGAGAGGGACCGGGCAAGGCGGTCGATGCGCACGACCACCAACGTATCCCCTGACCGGATCCCTTCCAGGCAGCGGGATAGCTCGATCCTGCTCCGGCTGCCCCCGGAAGCCTTCTCCTCGAAGATGGTGGTACAGCCTGCAGCCCTGAGCTCGGTGACCTGCCCATTAGTGTGTTGGTCCTCGGTTGAAACACGAGCATATCCAATCATACCCATAGGCGAGCACCGAACGTTGCGAATACGGCTTGTACACTGTCGCAAGTTGGAAGTAAATGGCCGTTTGCAGACGCGTCCAAAGCAGTGGCCGGTAGCGCCAAGGCTTGAGTTTCCTGGCCTTCTTCCAGGGTCGAATGCCCTTATGGCCCCGGTGCTGGCCGTGGTAGAGCGCCCTGCTAAGCATGGCCGCAAATGTAGTCCACTCACTTTCAACTAAACTCCAAGTTAGGTTGAGTTGGATATTGCGAAGCCTTGATATTCCTGGCATATTATTCTGATGCAGGACGATTTGATTATGCCGCTCCGCCGGTCAGCTACGGCTGATCCCGCCCTACCAGGCGCTCTCGACCGGGCGTCAGGCGCTATGGCCAAGCTGGATCAGGCACTAGCTTCGCATCCGCTTCAGCCCGCGTTTTTGTACAGAACCAAGCTGGAAGCTGTGCGCCGGCAGGCTGCGGCCGACGGCCAGCGCATCGATGCCTGGCATCTTGCGGCTGTGCTGGAGGGTTTGCGGCTGCGGCTCGACCATGTGCTGCAGGTGTACGATCGCAACACAATTCTCGATGGCGCCCGTAATGCACTGGCCTTGCATCAATGGCTCACTCGGCCGGATGAGGACCAGGAACATAAGATCGCGCGGGCCGGGCAAGCCCTAAGCGAGGTGAGATCATCGAGTGCTTTGGTCTCAGCGGCATCCCGGTTTTATGAATGGCTGGCTGCCGGCGGCGCACGGTCCCCGATGCGGGCCGCACTGATTCGTTATTGGGTGAAGCGTAAGGTGTTCCGGGTGCCTGTACCGATCACCGGGCCTAAGGCGCTCTCATCTGGGTGTGCCTCCCGCATGGCTGTGATTTTTTTCGGTAAGGAGCCGGCTTCCGGGCTGATTTTGCCTTTGAGGAGCCGCTTCGTTGCGGAATGATCAGTTTATGGCGTGTTAACATGGCGTGCAACGTGAAATGCGCGCCATGTTTTCGGCTAAAGCGCCATATTGCACGCCATAAACACAGCCTCTAACCTAGGGGTCGACATGGCGTGCAATACAGCCGATGGAAGCCTCGCCGGCCTGGCTGCAGACTTTTCTTGACCGTCTGGCCGCCGACGATCTGTCGGCGGCCACCCGCCGCGGCTACCGCTACGATCTCCTGCAGTTCGTCAAATGGTACGCGGCCCTGAACAACGCGTCCCCAGAATTGGCGCAAGTGACCGAGCACGACCTGATCGCCTGGCGGCAGCACATGCTCAAGCGCGGCGGTCTTAAGGCGGCTTCCATCAACCGCCGGCTGGAAGCGGTGCGTCGCTTGCTGCGCTGGGCCGAAGGTTGCGGCGCCGTGACGCGCAACGTCGCCCTCCAGGTGAAATCGGTTCGGGTCATCCGCGAGGGCCAGCCGCTCGGGTTGACGGCGGCCGAGGTGCATGGGCTGTTGCGCGCCGCCGGCGAAAGCTCGCATGGGCTGGCACGGCGCAATTACGCCCTTGTCCAACTGATGCTGCAGACCGGATTGCGGATCGGCGAAGTGGCGGTGCTTCGTCGCAGCGACATCGTTCTTCGCGACCGCGCCGGCACAGTGCGCGTGCGCAGCGGCAAAGGCCTCAAGGAGCGGGTGGTGCCTCTGAACGCGACGGCACGGCGGGCTTTGCGTCAACTCCTGGAGCAGGATCCTGGCGCGGCGCCCGGGGCCGCGGTGTTCCAGTCGGGGCGCAACGCAAGCATGCCGGTGCGCTCAATCCAGAACGTCATTGCGGCGCTGGCGCGGCGGGCCAAGCTCAATAGTCCCGGCATTTCCGCCCATAGCCTGCGCCATACTTTTGCCCTCGCCTGGCTCCGGCAGCATCCGCACCGGCTCATCGAGCTGTCGCAATTGCTGGGCCACGAAAGTCTCGACACCACTGCCGTCTATACACGTGCCTCGGCCGCCGATTTGGCGCGCGGCATCGAACAAACGCCGTTCAATCTCGACGGCTGACATGCTCGACGCCGCACGAGACGAGATCGATCTTGATTCGCTGCTTCGCGACTGGTCGCTCGCCCAGGGCGATTTGCGGGAAATTCAGCGCGCGCGAGGTCCAGGCCGCCTGTGGACCGCGCTGCATTTGTGCAGCTTGCGCCGAACCGGACGTTTCGTCGACGACCTGGAACGCGTTCCCCAAGAGGCCGTCGTGCATCTCGCCGGGCAAATCGGCATCGAAGCGCCGACCCGCCTGCAATTTCTTGAGCGACAGGCAACCGACAGCGCCATTCGCGCGCGGGTGCGCGAACATTTGGGATTCGTGCCATTCTCGGCGGACGCCGAACGCCGCTTGATGGACAGCCTCGCCGATCTGGCTCTCGATAGTCCCAGGGCTGCCGAACTGGTGGAGCGGGCGGAATCGCTGTTGCTCGCCTCGCGAATCGTGCTTCCCGCCCGCGCGGCGCTGGAGCGCCTGGCGTCATCGCTGAACCGGCGGGCTCTCGAGGCTCTGTTTATGCGCATCGCCGCACGCTTCCCGGCATCCGCCCGTGCAGCCTTTGATCGCCTAGCCGGCAACCCGAGTGATGATTCGCAAGAGGCGCGGGCAAGGATAGGCCGCTACCGGACGCCATTAGCCAGTTCGATGGGACGCTTCACGCGCGCTGCCAGCGAGCGGCTGAAGGAGATCAACCTTCTGCTTCGCGACCTGCCCGACCTCAGCGATATCCCGCCTCCGGTCATGCGACAGCTCGCGCAGCTTTGCCAACGTTACGATGGTCACGCGCTGCGGCGTTTCCCCGCCGACAAGCGCCACAGCCTGATCGCCTGTTATCTTCTGGCCCGCCGGCAAGGACTCCTGGACGACATGGTCCAGGCTCACGACAATCACATGACCGGCCTGATGCGCCGCGCCCGGCACGCGGCCGAAGCTGAAGCCAGACAGCTCCGTCAGGCGACGGAAGCCGGACTGGTCACCTTGATCGACACCGGCGAGGCGGTGCTTGCCGGCGATCGCGAGGAATCCGTAGCCGGCTTGCGTGAGCGGATCGGCGCCGAGCGCCTGCAAAGCGCGTTGACCGCTTGTCGCGCCATTGCGTCCAACGACGCTCGCGGCGTGGCCGATGCCGTGATCGCGCGCTATCCTGATTTGCGCAAATCTCTGCCAGCATTTTGGTCTCTGCCGTTCGCGTCGGAAACGGGACGCGATGATTTGCTAAAGGCCATCGACATAATCCGCCGCCTTGATCAAGGCGCGCTCAAAAACCTGCCCGAAAATGTTTCAACTGATTTTGTTCCCGCGGGCTGGCAAAAAATCTTGCGCGATGAGCGCGGCCGCCTGCGGCGCTCGGTGTGGGAAACCGCGCTAGCGATCGCCGTCCGCGACGCGCTGCGGTCAGGCGACCTCTGCCTGCCTCTCAGCCGTCAGCACGCCGGCTTTTGGTCTCTGGTTCTTGATGAGCACTTGTGGGCAAATTCGCGCGCTGCCTGCTATGCCGATCTCCGATTGACTGATCGGCCAGCCGACCATCTCGCCCAGTTGGCGCGCGAAATCGGCGACGCCGCTGCGGCATTCCTCCAAGGCTTGGACGCCAACTGCTTCGCGCGGATCGATCAGGGCAAATTGAGTCTGCGCCGCCCCGATGCGCTCGCCGTAACGCCCGAGCTGCGTTCCTTGCGGCGGCTGATCGAGAGCCGGATGCCGCGGATCCGGCTCGAGGACATTCTGCTGGATGTCGACCGGCGCTGCGGTTTCACCCGCGCTTTCCGGCCGCTCGCCGGCTACGAGCCGCGCAACGCGGACACTTACAGAGTTCTGCTCGCCACCTTGATCGCGCACGGCACAAATCTGGGCCTGACCGCGATGGGCGACAGCGTTGAGCAGGTCACGGGGGCGGATCTGCAGCATGCCTCCCGCTGGCTCGTGCGCGACCCCACCCTGAAAGCCGCCAATGCGTTGATCATTGAACATCACCACCGCTTGCCGTTCGCCGCAGTCTGGGGAGACGGCCGGCTTTCTTCCTCCGATGGCCAACGCTTCGCCGCGCCGCCCAGCGCCCTCATCGGCGCCTATCATCCGCGGTACTTCGGCTATTACGACCGCGCCATCAGCATCTACAGCCATCTCAGCGACCGGCTTGGCGTCTTCGGCACTCAGGTGATCTCCTGCGCGCCGCGGGAAGCCACCTATGTGCTCACCGGCATTCTCGACAATGACACCAGCATCGATCCGGAGATGCACACGACGGACACGCATGGCTTCACCGAAGCATTGTGGGGCTTATGCCATTTGCTCGGCATCGATTTCATGCCGCGCCTCAAAGACCTTGCTGATCAGCGGCTGTGGCAGCTCGGCGATTGCCGGATTCCCGACTCGCTCGCCGGCTTATTTGCCGGCAACGCCGATGCGGTCGCGATCACCGAACAATGGGATCAACTGGTCCGCATCGCAGCGTCAATGAAGGCCCGCACCGCGCCGGCCCACGTCGTTCTGCAACGGCTTACTTCCAGTGGTCCATCGGACCGTGTCGCCAAAGCGCTCGCCGCCCTCGGCCGGTTGGTGAAGAGTCGCAACATCCTGCGCTATTTGTATGACGAGCCGCTTCGGTTCCGCATCCAGACTCAGCTCAATCGCGGCGAAGCGCGGCATGGCTTGGCCAGGTGGCTGTTCTTCGCCAATCAGGGCGAGTTTCGCACGTCCGATTATGAAATGATCATGAATAAGGCGAGCTGCCTCAGCCTGCTGTCCAACTCCGTCGTCCTATGGAATACGATCCAAGTCGAGCGGATCATCGCCGAACTGCGCGCCAGCGGGACAGCCATCCGCGACGACGATCTGGCGCATGTATGGCCGCTGCAGCGCCGTCACATTACCCCAAACGGCGTCTATTTCGCGAACCGCACCATGCCCGCTTTCGTTCTGCCCGACCCCGTCGAAACCTGATCGACCCGACTCCGCCGGGAGGGCTAGGCGGGGGTCGACATGGCGTGCAATACGCTACCGTATAAAATCGCAGTCTTGCGGGAGGCACACCTACTGTTGCGCAACAGCTCGGCTGTACAGTCGGCGCGGCCGGCTATCCGCGTAAGGCGTGCGTTGAAGACATTGAGCAGACCGCTAACTCCGGTGAGCAAGAACACCGGCGTGAGCGCCACCTGGATACCTGGATAACGTGGGCTACGTTCTCGGGTGCACCGACTTCGGGCATCAACGTGGCAGGCTCAGGCATGGCTGCGGATTGTGTAACAACCGAAATTGTCACCTCGATCGGGTTGGGGCGGGC
>JAFAHH010000963.1 GCA_019237355.1 Acetobacteraceae bacterium
CATCCAAATCGCGGCGCAACGGTGCATTCAACCGCATCCAGCGGGCCAACGCGGCTTCCCATTGATCCGGAATTTCACTCAGAACGGCCAGCCGGGCCCGCGTATCTTCGCCGCGCTTATGGTCGTGTGTTGCGGTGGCTAGGAGCGAGCGCGGGAAATTCTTGAGCCGCTCGCGGTTGCCGGCATGGAACGCCGCCGGAGAGATCGCGAATTGCGAAGGCTGGGCGCCGACTTCGTTGCGGGAGAGAAGCCGCCCGTAGCGGTAAAAGGCAGTGTCTTCAACGGATTTGGCGGCGGTCGGGGCCGAGAGCTGCTGGAACTTCACCATCGCCCGCAGCCATTCCTGGCGCCGGGGTCCGGCCGGAATATCGCGGCTGCCCTGGCCGGAAAGCCACTCCGAGAGCAAGTCAAGCAGGTGCTGATCGGCGGCGCGCACGACCCGGCGCGCCCCCGCTATCGCCCGGGTAAGCACGCGCGAATCGGCCTCGGAAATACCTCCCAGTCCCGCGTAAATCCGATAGACTGGGAAATGAACAAGCACTTCTTCCAGGGCGCGCCGCACGGAAGTGAGCGTATAGTCCCGCGTTTTTAGGTCTCTCCGCGCGATGCGGTGCAAAGCGGTTGCAGTAGAAAATAACTCGCTCGATAATGTTTCTCGTAGGATCTGGCGGCGCGCCGCCCTCTCCTCCTCCTCGAACGCGGCCGGGCGGCCGGTCATCGTGGTCCAAATCCGGGTTAGCGGTTCCTCGCCGGCCGGGTCGTGCAGCAGCGCCGAGACCTCGTTCATGAAGTCGTAGCCGGTGGTGCCGTCAGTCAGCCACTCGGTCGGCAAATGCTCGTGCGGCGCTAGGATCTTTTCGACCCAGATGATGGCCGGGTCGTCCGGCAAATCCTTCGGGCGCAATTCGGCGGCGGATTCGAGCTTACGCCGCAGCTTGCGGCAATAGCCACGCGGATCGGCCAGCCCGTCCACATGATCGATCCGCACGCCATCGATCATCCCCTCGCCATAGAGGCGCAGTATCGTCGCGTGGGTATCGTCGAAGACTTGGGGTTCCTCGACGCGAATCCCAGCCAGGCTATTGATGTCGAAAAATCGCCGCCAATTGATCTCGTCGGCGGCGGCGCGCCACCAGGCCAGGCGGTAGCTCTGGCGCTCGAGTAGCCGGTGCAGGTTGTCCTGCCCGGTTGCTGATGCGGGATCATAGGCGGCGAGCGCGGATTCGATCGCGCCCGGGCGCTCGGCCACGGCTTGAAGCAGTGCATGGCGCGCCTCTTCGGCCCGGCGTCGGATCGCCTCGCGCCCGCCGGCCCCCGTATTGAGCGACCGGAATCGCTGCGCCACATCGTCAAGCTTGCCCCCCGCTACGCGCAAGATCGAAGGGTAGTCGCGCGGGTTGATGGGAAAGCGGTGGTCGTAATAGCCGGCGAACAGACGGCCGTCCTTCTCGTCGAATGTTAGTTTCAGCTCTCCGGCCTCAAGCACCTTGCCGTAAGCATCACCGAGGAAAGGGGCCAGCAACCGGCCTCGCAGGCTCGTATCGGCCGGCTCCCAGTCGATATCGAAATATTCCGCGTAGCGGCTGGCGCGGCCCCATTCCAGCACGTCGAGCCACCAGGCATTATCGGACCCGCCCACGCCCATATGATTGGGAACGATGTCGAGGATCAACCCCATCCGGTGGGCGCGCAAGCGCTCGACCAACCGTTCCAGCGCTGGCTCCCCGCCCAATTCGGGATTGATCGCATTGTGGTCGACAATGTCGTAGCCGTGGGTGGAACCCGGCCGGGCCTTCAGGAGAGGTGAGGCATAGATGTGGCTGATCCCAAGCCGGTCGAGATAGGGGATCAGCGCCGCCCCGTCATCCAGCGTAAAATCCTTATGGAATTGCAGCCGGGCGGTGGCGCGGATCATGCGCGCGGTCGTATCTGCGCCAACCGATCTAGCCTAGCCGCCACATCGGGCCGATCGAGGATGCGATCTGCATCATCCGGCAGCCGCCGCTGCCAGTTCGGATGCTCATGCAAGGTGCCTGGAAGGTTCGGTTGCTCAGGCGAGCCCACGGCATCTTCCGCTGGCAACAGCATGAGTTCGCAGGCCGCCGAGGCGACGTGCGCAACGGCGGCGTCGATGACCGGGGTGGGGTCCCTTGGTGGATCGCCGTCGGCCGCGCCGCTTTCCCGAAAAGCGCGCCAAAGTGCAGACCGGTCCCGATCGCGTCCACCCCACTCCCCCGGCTCATCCGGCACCAACCCGAGCTTCGATCGCCATTCGAGATCGCGGCCGGTCCACCACCCGGCCACGGTGGGCAAATCATGGGTGCTGGTCATGGCGACCGCCTCCCGTGTCCAATGGCCCGGCGGCTTGAACCCGGTTTCGTTTCTTTCGAACCAAAGCACGCGCATGCCGAAAATACCCGCACTTTGCAGTTTTGGCTGGAAACCTTCCGGAACCGTGCCGAGATCTTCGCCCAATATGGCTGCCTTATGCCGCCACGATTCAAGAACCGTGAGCCGTAGCAGATCCTCGAGGGGAAAGCGCAGGTAAGCGCCCTCGGTTGCCCCTGCGCCTTCCGGGATCACCCAAAGCCGCATGAGGCTCATGGCATGGTCGATGCGCACCCCGCCGGCATGACGTAGAGCCGCGCGCAGCATTTCCAGGAACGCCGCAAAGCCGTGCTGCCGGAGCCCGCGGGGGGAGAAGGCGACCACCCCCCAATTCTGCCCTTGGCGCGCCAGCAAATCGGGGGGCGCGCCGATTGTTAGCCCGATCAGCGTCTCGTCTTGGCGGCTCCAGCTATGGCTGCCGCCGGAGTCGGTCCCCACTGCGAGATCCGCGATCAGCCCGATCCGCATCCCACCCTGGCGCGCGGCATCCTGGGCCGCTTGCAGCCCTTGTGCGGCCCGGAATTGCAGCCAGGCATGGAAGGCCACTTCATGGGCATGTTGCTCGGCGAAGGCGGCTACGGCCGGGCTGGCTGGGTCGTGGAACTCCGCGGGCCAGCTCCGCCAATGCCATCGCCCCGGGTCGGCGCCGAAGAAATGGGCATGCAAGGCCTCAAACCGGGCGTGGCGCTCCAAAGCTTCGCCGAGCCTGGCGCGGAACTCGGGAAAACCCGGTTCGCTCGGCGCAAAATGCTCGCGCAAGAGGGCGAGCCGTTTGCGGGTGCAGCCCGGCCAGTCGATCAGCTCACCGCCGGGCGTGTCGGAATTCACGGCCGCATGCACCGCATTCAGCATGATCCGGCTGGAGGGCGCGTAGGGGCTAAATCGATCCGGGTCGGCGGAGAACTGGGCGTGAACCGGGCTGATCGCCACCGTATCCGCCCCACGCCGCGCTGCCGACCCGGCGAACTCTTCGAGGGCCCGGAAATCCCCAATCCCGCCGTCGCCGGCGCGGCGCAAGGAGTAGAGCTGAACGGCGAGCCCCCAAGCGCGCGCGGCATTCGCATCGGCAGGGGTCCAGCAGCGTTCGGGTGCCACCGCGAGGGTGACTTGCTGCCCACCAAGTTCGAGCTGGTGATACCCGGGCACATCGAACCCAGGCAGGGCGCCATCCTCGCCCAGAGTTCCTTCCTGCACGCCGCCGTCCTCGCGCCGCAAGTGCCAGGATCCGCGGGCGGCTGGAAGGTGCAGGGGTTGGCGAACAGGGGCAGTGATAAGCGGCGGCAGTCCTGGCCCGTCCGGGCCGTGCAGACGGGCCCGGCTTTCGGCGAGATCGCTCTCATTCCAAGCGGGCAGACCGAGCGAGGCGAGCACGGCCCGCAAGGTGGGCGGAGCCACGCGATGCTCTTGGCCGAACGCATCCCACCAATGGCTGGCTATTCCAGCTTGCTCGGCAAAGGTGGCGAGGTCTTCATCGTTCATCGGCTGGCTTCAGACAGGTAAACAGCGGCGCTTCGCTCCGGCAACGCCCCCTCTCGGATGATCAGAGCGAGCCGCTCGCC
>JAFAHH010000061.1 GCA_019237355.1 Acetobacteraceae bacterium
TATGGAAGGGTCTAGTAGTCTGAGCGCCGCCGCCTGACCAGCGCAGTTTTGCGTCAGGGCCGCATGAGGCGGCAACTACCGGGCTGGTGCTGAGAACCAAAAGCGCGCAAACGGCCAACACCTTGAACCGATTGGGCGTTATAGATCGATCCATGTTAATCGTGCTGCTCCCTACAAACTTCTCTGGATCTATATCCATGAATGATTATCGGACCATTAAATGGCTACGCCATAGTATTCGCTGCAACGCTTACGATTCGGGATCAACAATGGGTCTGTGGTTGCAATGACTCCTTGTGCCGCATTAACCCCAGCCTTTAAGTTACTCTGGGGGTGGTTGTGCAGGAGAGGTTGGGGGTGGTTGTGCAGGAGAGGTTGGGCCTACTCGATGAGGCGATTCGCTCGATCGCTATAAGGCTACCGCGCTCACGATCAGCAAATCGCCTTGCAGACCAAGACCGCTCTTTTCATGATTGGTATCGTTTTATCCTCTCTTTCCCACCGCATCTGGTTCGTACATACCTTGGGGCATTCGGCATTGGTCCTGGGGAGCGAATTTTAGACCCATTCTGCGGCACGGGCACTACCCTCGTGGAAGGCAAAAAGCTCGGGTGTGACGTGGTTGGATTCGAGATGAATCCGATGGCGCATCTGGCGGCCGCGGTAAAAACAGATTGGCGCGTTAATCCGAAGATCCTGTTGCACGCAGCGGATCGGTGTGCGGAATCTGCTCATGCCGCGATCAAATCATCAAGCAAACTGAGGGCGCTTCCTGCTGAAGCCGAGCGCCTTCTGCTACGTGATTCCATTTGCCCGCTTCCGCTCCATAAGGCGCTCATCTTGAGGGAGGTAATTGAGAACGAAACCGCGGGTTCAGTCAGAGGTCTTGCGCAGGTGGCGCTTGCAAAGGCTCTGGTGGAGTCGGCGAGCAATCTCCACTTCGGTCCAGAAGTCGGCGTGCGGGGCAAAAGGGAAGATGCCGAGTTGGTAGGGAGATGGTTCCACCGTATGTGGATCATGGCTAAGGATCTCTCGGAGCATGTCGCACGCCAAAGCTCGCCGGCCGCGGTGCACCGCCACGATGCGCGGGACCCGCTTGCCGGGCGAGAGCGCGGCTCCATCAGCGCCGTATTTACATCCCCTCCCTACCCCAACGAAAAGGACTACACGCGGACAACGCGGCTTGAAAGTGTCGTGCTTGGCCTGATCAATAACAAGTCGGAGCTGCAACGCCTAAAGAGAGACCTCGTTCGGTCCAACACCCGAAGCGTCTACAGCACGGACACCGACGCAGAATGGGTCGCGGGCAATCGCCGTATTGATGCGATTTGCGATGAGATCGAGCGAAGGCGGATTGCTCTTGGCAAGACCTCGGGCTTTGAGCGAATGTATCCGCGGGTTACCCGCCTCTATTTCGGTGGGATGGCACGGCATCTCGCCTCGCTTCGGCCTCTGCTCAAGCCGGGCGCGATGCTGGGTTATGTTGTTGGTGACCAGGCCTCGTATCTGCAAGTTATGATCCGCACGGGTGAGATATTGGCCGAGCTGGCCGCCAGCCTGGGTTACGAGGTCTGCAGCGTCGACCTATTTAGAGAACGGTTTGCGACGGCAACGCGAGCCCAGATGCGCGAGGAGGTATTGGTTCTCCGATGGCCGGGTTAAACCCTGTCGGCGGTTACGAGATCGATGTCCTCGTGCAAGGGTACCCGGGCCGGTCGCTCTATCATGGCTGGCTCGGCTGGAGCACCATTGTGCTGCTTCGCGGCCATCGCCGGGTGGTGCTGATCGATACGGGCGGGTTCAACCAGCGCAAGCTGCTGGCCGACAGGCTCTCCGAACGGGGCGTTACGCCCGGCCAGGTCACCGACCTTCTGCTCAGCCACTCGCATTTCGACCATACGATGAACTGGACCCGGTTCCGGGACGCCCGAATCGCGATTGGCCGGGTGGAGCTGGAATGGTGCTTGCAGCAGCCCTGGGGTGAAACGGAAGTGCCCGAACTCTATATGCGCGAGCTGCAAGCCTGGCCGGGCTTGCGCCTGCTCGAGGATGGGGAGGAGGTGCTGCCTGGGATCACGGCCCGGCTCGCGCCGGGTCATACGCCTGGGCATCTGATTTTCATCCTGCGCGGCGAGGATCACGACGTGATCTTCTTGCAGGATGCCGTCAAGAACCGGGCCGAGTTGGTTTCGCGCCAGATTGATATGACCTACGACGCGGCGGTCGCAACAGCGACGGTGGAAATGGTATGGGGCTTGTGGCGAAGCCGGCCGGGTAGCGTCGTAGTCCCCGGCCATGATCTGCCGATGCGCCTAGAAGACGGTTTGCCGCGCTACCTTGGCGAACGCCGGGCCGCACTCGCGGCCTGGTTCAGCGATAATTTACAGTGTACGACCGAGTTTGAGCTGACCGCAGACAGCCTCAAATCGCATAGTTAACGCCTGGTTTCGGCTCGTGTGTTGGTTCTGGCTGCGGCGGCGGTTTGGTCAGGCTTGCCAAATGCTGTGCCAGGAACTCGCATTGGCGGCGGATATCGGGCACCGCCGTCATCTCCCAAAAGGCCGACTTGGTGACCGGGCCGACGGCGAAGAGCCGGCGCGAAATCGCGCCTTCGCGGTTCAGCAAGGCGCAATTCGGGGTCACGTCCAGGCCAAGCCGCAGCGGATCGGGCCGCACCACCCCTTGCGCGAGCAGGCTGCGCACGAGCGGATGCGAGATCCGGCTGTAATCCGCATTCGGCCCGGAGCAGGCGATAACCCGGGCAGCCTCAATGGTTTCATCGCGATTTGAACCTTTGGGCCTGAGGATCACTCGGGCAATCGAATCGCGGATTTCATAGGCACTGATTCGGCCCGCATGTATGTGCAATTGGCCGCTCGCGCGCGCCGCCTCGATCCGTTGCGCGACCGGGCAGGGCATGCGGTGCCGGTGTACCTCCCACCATGGGCGCAAATGCCGCAAAAAGCGCTTGCGATCATCGAGCGGCATCGTCTGCCAGACATCCTGGGTAAATGGGCGCAGCTCATCCACGATAGCTTGCCAGCTCGTGCCACGGCTCTTCGCGGCGCTTGCCTCTTGGCGAAGAAAGCGCAGCAGATCATTCACCCGGATCGGGAATTCGTGGGTTTCTTCGGGCAGCATTTGCGGCCCGGCAGCATGGGGCCGCGGCAACAAGCCGCGCCGCGAGACGGCATGGATCGGACCCCGATGGCCCTGGTCCAACAGTGAAATGACCATATCCACCATCGTAAGTCCGGTCCCGATCAGGACCACTGGGCTTGCCGCATCAAGGCCCGTCAATGTCTCGGCGGCCCAGGGATCGGGCCGGTAAAAAATGGAATCGTAGAAACTAGGGTCCGCGACCTTCATCGGTTCTGGAGGAAAGTTTCCGATTGCCAGCACCGCCCTTCCCACCTCAACGACGCGGCCCCGGTCCAGAACCAAACGGAGCGTAACGCTCTGGCGTTCGATCTGAAGCACCTCGCCACGGATCAGCTCGAGCGTTCGCCGGGGCGCACGCCGGATCTCCGCCCCGAGCAGGCTGCGGATATAGGCGCCATACACCCGGCGCGGCACAAAGCTCTGGGCATTTGGCGGGCCGGACGGGAACTCGGATGGCGGCTGAGTACGCAGCCACTCCACGAAATGCATCGGGCGGTCATGAAATGCGCTCATTCGCCCGGCTGGCACGTTGAGCAGGTGGCTAGGATTGCCGGTGGAATAGGCCTGCCCGCGGCCGAACTGACTGTTCCGCTCGATAAGAACGACCCGCGTGTTATCTGGACAGCGGCGTAGGAGGTGTAACGACAAAAGGGTGCCGCTGAATCCGGCACCGATCACGGCAATCGATGTCGAAGTCATTCTGGGTTCCTGGGCAATGCGAAGGGAAAAACGATCTGTGGAGCCGCCACCATAGGTGCGACACGCCATTCGCCGCATTCGCTTTCGGCAGACTCAAGGAAAGTTTATAAAGGGCGGTCAATTTTCGGCTCTCATGCCAAAAAAGACACTGGAGGGACACGATGACGGGGCCCGATTACAACAGCATCTACGACGCATGGCGGCGCAATCCCGAAGGGTGGTGGGATGATGTTGCCGCCGGTATAACCTGGGACCAGCGCTGGGGTCGGGTGTTCGATCCTGCGCGCGGACCGTATGGGGTGTGGTTCCCCGGGGCGCGCCTCAACACGTGCTTCAATTGCCTCGACCGCCATGTGGCGTCGGGACGGGGGGATCAACCCGCGCTGATCTGGGATAGCCCCATGACGGGCCAGATCAAAACCTATACCTATCGTGACGCGCTGGACCAGACCGCCCGGCTGGCCGGGGGGCTGGCGCGGCTCGGCGTAGCGCGGGGCGACCGGGTAATGATTTACATGCCTATGGTGCCC
>JAFAHH010000277.1 GCA_019237355.1 Acetobacteraceae bacterium
AGATTCCGGGAGCCTTACCGGGGCCGCAGTGCGCAGCCCCTTAAACCAGATCGCGCGGAATCGTCTCCTGCCACTCGCGCCGGCACACGAGGGCATCGGCTGCGAACGCATCCAGTGATGCCTGGATCTCGAAGCTTGTTGCCGTCGCGCGCAAAGTGGCGTGCAGCGCCGTCCGCGCCTCGACCGCGCCACGCACAGTCGTCTCGCACCACTCCGTCTCGGCGCGGGCGCTGAGCGGATCGTCGTCGCGGATGCGGTACTCCATGCAGAATTGCATCTCGATCTCGGTCCTGATCGCTTCGATCCGGACGCGGCTCGGCTCCTCCCGGGCACGCCAGAACCGCTCCTTCGCAGCGATGTCGCGCCCTGTTTCGCGAATTGAATGGCCCTCGCCCAGGATACGGGAGGCAGGATCATCGCTCATGCGGGCGCCTCCCGGTCAATCGGGCATCCAGGATCCGAGGACTTGGCTTTCATCATATACGAGGCCGGGAAGCTGGTCCGCCGGCTCCCCATGATCGGCAAGGGAAGCCGCCGCAAGCTGCCGAGCCGGCTCGGTTTCCTCATTGACAATGCTGGGCAGCTCTCGACGCAAGCTTGGGCTCGCCTGAAGCAGTTTTTCAATGCGATGCCGCGATCGCCGAATCGTGGAGCGCCATCCGGCACGCGGCTCGATCGCAGGAGAAGCTTGCAGCTTCATCAGATGCTCGATCACAGTCGCAACGTGGCTTGCCAAGGCCAGCCGTTGGCTCTTGCCCACGTCGTCCAGCTCCTCGGCAATGTTGGCGATATCGGCCTCTGCCAGCCGGCCGGCGCGTAGAAGAGCCGCCTGAACAGCAGCCCAGGCGTAGACATCATCGTCATAGGCAGGACCGGCCCGCGAGGGCTTTAGGATGGCACTGGGCATCACGCCGCCTCCTGCATTCCAGCCGCAGCGCTCGCCTCTTTCACCGCCCGGAACACGATCGAGCGGTGAACGCCAAGGGTCGCGGCCGCCTCCGCGTAGGATTTACCCTCTTCGATCATCCGAACCGCCTCCCGGACTTGGTGGGCTGTCAGCCGATTTGGGCGTCCCACAACCTTGCCGCGCGCCCGGGCGGCCCGCAAACCGGCATTCACTCGCTCGCGGATGAGTTCGCGCTCAAACTCAGCAATTTGGGCCATGACGCCGAACACCAGCCGTCCCGCCGCCGTCTTCAGGTCGGCGCCGAGAGTGGTGATGACGATGCGGACGCCGGCCTCGTCCAGCTTCTTGGCGGTCTGGAGCGCGTCCAGAGTGTTGCGACCGAGGCGATCGACCTTCCAAACCATCAGCGTATCGCCATCGCCGAGCCGCTCGACCAGTTTGGCGAACAGCGGGCGGACTTTAGCGGCACCGGACACCCTCTCAACCACGATGTGCTCGGCCGGAACACCGGCAGCGGCCAGCGCGTCCTCCTGGAGGGCCGGGTTCTGGTCCTCGGTGCTGACCCTCACGTAACCCCAGATCTGGCCCATCTTCCGCTCCCGATTAGAAACATCGTTTAGCGACATTGAGGAGCGCGGAAATCCGTGGTCAAGGGTTTTGCCTCGCAAACTGTAGATTATGCGGCTTCGCCTGTAGGGCACACCGCGCGGGATCTTCCGCGGCGCGATCCGCACCGGTTAATTGGCGAACCACTCCAGGGCTTCCCCGAGGGGCCGCAGCAAGTATGCCGAGCTACTCGACTCTTCCGAACGTGAGCATGCCTATGATGTCTTGGCCAGTCCTTGTATATTTTAGTGGCGCTGTTTTGATCGTCAGGTGCTTACCATTGACTTCAAAGAACCGAGTCTGATCGCTGCCTATCCATTCCGGCTGCCATGAAGCCAAGATGTGATGAATCACTTTGTTCCCTTCGATCCGATAAGTGCCGGCGTATCCGCCGATAATTCTATTGTAAAAAGCTATTCGTTCTGCATCGGAAAACATGGCTGCGGCCGGCTTTGGAGTATTGCCGGTCGTCAGAAAGACGACCATGTGGCCCCCGGGTGAATACTGAATATAGCCAGTCGGGTGATCGCCGAAGGGACGAGTGATCTGTTTTGTATCGAGAAATTGTTGGGAGTAGTCGATCAATTGCCATGTGCCGACAACTGATGCTGGAGTTTCCGCAGGATTGGCAGTCCAGTTCGCTGCTACAGAAAGAAGCGGCCTCACGATGCCTCCTGATGGCGATCTCGAAGAGGATGGAATTTCCGATGCGACATCCTCCGGCGAAATGACATCGGGTCAAGACGGCGGGCGGTCTATATCGCCCGCATAACGGCGGATTGGGACTTGGCCCTTTGCGCTCCTGATTTACTGCGAACCGATCCTGACCTCCCCGGCGCGGGTCAGAGCCTGCATTTGCCGATCTCGATAACCGGATCATCACCAGACTCCTCACCCTTTCGGGCGGGGTGAACGTAATTCCGCAGCCAATTGGGTGTTCTGCCCGGGATATGGCGCGCCTTAAGCGTGCGGAGGCTCCCGCGCGCATCCACGCCCGTTACCATACCCGAGCACGACCGTCCGACATGTAGACCGTCCTACACGTAGGTCACCATACGCGGCGACAAGTCGAAAGAGCGGCCAGTAGACCTTCCGAATCGGCTAATGGTCTGGCCTTCTAACGACCGCGCCTCCGACGCGCCGAATGGGCCGTCGCACCGAACGATAGACCGGTCGAGGCGTCGCGCATGCGACGGGTGGGGAGGAGTCATGTGGATTGTGGCGATGATCAGCCGAAAGGGCGGCGCTGGGAAAACCAGTCTGGCGGTGCACTTGGGGGCGTGCGCAGAAGGACAGGGGCTGGCGACGGGCATCGTCGATTTGGATCCCCAGGGGACGGCGACGAAGTGGGGCCTCCGGCGGGCTCAAAACGGAGCCAGGACAGGGGCTGAGGTAGTCTCGGCTCTTCCAGCCAGTCTTCCCAAGCTCCTAACCACGGCGCGAAAATCTGGGGCCCAGCTGATGCTTTTGGACACGGCGCCCCATGCCGATTCTCTGGCCGTAGATGCGGCAAGAGCGGCGGACTTCATCCTCATCCCTTGTCGTCCCGCGATCGCTGACATCGAGGCAATGGAAGCCAGTGCCGATATTGCCCGGCTAGCCAAACGGCCCTTCGCCGTCGTGCTCAATGCGATCGGAGCCCAAGGGAGCCGTGAAGCCGAGGCGCGGCAGGAACTGCACCGGCTCGGCCTGGAGCTAGCGCCAGTCGCCCTTGGCCACCGGGTCGCCTATGGCGATGCCATGATCCCAGGGGAGGGTGTTACCGAGCATCGTCCCGGCAGCACCGCCGCGACTGAACTCCACGCCTTGTTCGAATGGATGTGTCAAAAGCTCGAAGGGTCGATTGGTAGACCCGTCGAAAAGTCGATGGATCGGAAGGTCGCGCAATGACGCAGGCCAACAAACGCCCGAGTCTGTTCGGCTCCACCTCTCCGGAGAGGCCACCGCGAGCAGCACAGCCAAATGCGCCAGAAACTCCGGAGGGCGCGCCGCGCGGCAGGAAGGACCGCGAGGACAAGCGGCAGATCGCCGGGTTCTTCTCCCCGGAATGCGCCAAGCAAATGCGTATTCTAGCAGCGGAGGCGGACACGACCGTTCAGGAGCTGTTGCGGGAGGCCCTCAACCTGATGTTCCAGGGTCGAGGCAAGCCGCCGATCGCCTAATATCAGGCGATCTTCGCTCGACGGAATTCCGTCTGAACGATGGATTGGGTTTTGCAGCACGATGTGCATCAGGGGCCAGACCTGGCTCCGAACTGGAACCTGGCGCCGACGCAGCCTGCCCTGGCGTGGTTGCCGCCCTGACGAAGCTGACCCCATTGCCCTGGCTACGGCGCGAGGACGGCTGATACGGGCCGGTAGAGAGGAAAAGGGGCAATGATGGGCAATCGTGCCAAGCCGTCAGGAGAGCCGCTTACGCCTGTGCAGAGACGCCTGATCCAAGCAACGTCGCTGGACGAAGCACGGGAGCTGCTCTTTCAGCACACCGTCTTTTGCCAGACCTGCCTGCCTTACCGGGACCCAGGCGACATTCCCGAATGGGAGCGGGTGAATGGCAAAGCGCGCCTCAAAATCATTGCCGGCGAGGCAATGCACCCCGTGCGTGGCGAATTTGTTCGGGTAGGACTGCCATTCGGCCCCAAGCCAAGGCTGGTAATGGTTCACCTGAACGCTGAGGCATTACGGACGGGCTCGCCGCTGATCGAGGTTGAGGACAGCCTTTCGGCTTTCGTTCGGCGGCTGAAGCTGGACCCCAAGGGGCGGAATAAGAGCATCATCAAGGACCAGCTCGCGCGCCTATCCGCATCGTTGATCCGGCTGGGTATGGTGCGCGATGGACATGCGATCACAATCAACACGCAAGTCGTGACGGCATTCGATCTGGGTTCCCGAAAGACGAGCGGCAACGGATGCTCTGGCCCACATCGGTGCGGTTGTCAGACGAATATTTCCAAAGCCTGACTAAGAGCGCCGTGCCCCTGGATGAGACCGCCATTCGCGCGCTGGCACACGGCGGCGCCCTGACGGGCGCAGAAAGCAAGCAAGGGGGCTGACAACAAGGCGCGGCTCCCGATCCGGGGCTCAGCACGCAGTGCCTTTCCTGAGCGCAGCAGAAGCAAAGCGCATTGAAGGATGCGGTCCCGGCAGCCCGTCCCAAACATGCCGTTTCCGGGCCACCAGAAGGCCGGTGGGCGGCTTGCAGGTCCGGAGGGCAGGCCCGAGGTAGCGGCCAAGCTGGAAAAGCCGCCCAGCGGGCTCAGGAGGCGGCAGAAAAGGGCCTTTGCTGGACTCGGGCGTGATCCGCATTCTGATTGCGCCTGCGGCTCAGAGGCGCTCGCTGCAGGCCTCTCCATTGCAAACTGGCCCGCTCCTGGCGGGCCTTTTTGCCGGCAGATCGAATTCCCGGCCGCGGGTCGATTGAAATCGTCCTGGTGTGGCTGCATCCCCTCCGGCATGAGCTCGAAATTGCCGCCGATCGTTGTTGCCCGGCACCCGAAACTTGGAAACCCCCTGTCTCAAAAACGATCGTTAAATGAGAAGACACAACTCAGCAGGGCAGGTAGGATGTATTCCCAAGCGGCGCAATGTGACTTATGGACATAAGGGCGGGTCTGTGATTGCCGTAACACAAAGACGCTTGAACAGATTCCGCCTGGAAAGGGTCGAGCAATGTCGAGCCCTATAT
>JAFAHH010000296.1 GCA_019237355.1 Acetobacteraceae bacterium
AGTAACCGCGGATGTCCGCCTCGAAAACCTAGCTCACCTTTTTCGTCACGACCTGCTCGCGTAGCGCGCGCAGAGCGTCGTGGGGGCTGCGTCCCGGTCGATATCCGTAACTGGCGTCGCAAAAGTCTGGTTCAAAGATCGCCTCGAGAATGCGTGCCACCGCCTTCTGAAGCAGGGGTCGGCGACCGTGGGTATTCCCAACGGCCGCGTACCAGTCTTGCCCGGTCCTTTGGGTATTTCGACCCGCCGCACTGGTGGAGCTTGGTAGGCGCCGGCCTTCAGCCGTTCGCAGATATCCTGGAGCCGCTGTTCCAGCGTGCTTTCAAATTGCTCGATGCTCTCACCGTCAACGCCGCCTGCCCCGTGCCGGTTGATCATCCCCCAAGTCTCCCGGAGGAATTCCGGTGTGAGCAGATGCGCCAACGAGGTAAAACGCACCTTGCGATCCAATTGCGCCCTTTTGGCTATCTGAGCCAGTTGTGTTGACACCTTCATCCGTCTCCGTGTGTACGGCCAGTGTTTCGCTGACTCAGTCTCACCCTGCCTCGCCCCTTCCCCTTGTGCGCGGCTTTCCCGTGCTCCGAGTACATACGAGCGAGTCCGACTTCCATCGTCGCATTGGCTCTCCTCAGTATTGATCCTTTCGGTCGGCCTACTCGGTCCGCTGGCCGAGACGGCGATGGATCTCCCAGGTTCCTGACGCATCCATTTTCCGGACGTGCCGTGCTCTTAGGAACCGCCGAGAAACAAACGAATCGGAACGGCGCAAAGAACGCAGGAATAGAATCGCAAAATTGGCTAGGGGCGACGCGGCGCGGGAAGCCAGTCTAACTGGGTGATCGACGTTGATGACATTCGCTCGCGCTGGCAGCAGGCAGAGAAATTTCTCGATGAACGGGGACGGCGGCTGTTTGCGGCGAACGAGGCGATGGCACAGGGCCGTGGCGGGGTAACCGCGACGGCGGCGGCAACGGGTCTGGCCCGCAGCACGATCCATCGTGGCCTCGCGGAGCTTCGATCCGGGCACAACGACATCGGCGAGCGGGTGCGCCGTCCTGGCGGCGGACGCAAGAGCGCAGTGGTGCATCAGCCGGGCTTGCCAGCCGCGCTGGAAGCGCTGATTGAGGACGCCCTCCGTGGCGATCCCTCTTCGCCGCTGCGTTGGGTGAGCCGGCGCCTGCGCCACCTCGTCAAGGCGCTAGCGGGGCAGGGGTTCCGGGCCAGCCAACGCGTGGTGGCGAACCTGCTGCGCGAGATGAAATACAGCTGTCAGGCGACCCGCAAGACGCGCGAAGGCGCCAACCATCCCGATCGCGATGCGCAATTCACCCACATCAATACGACGGTGAAAGCGGCGATTGGAGCCGGTGAACCAGCGATCTCAGTGGACACGAAGAAGAAAGAGCTGGTGGGCGATTTCAAGAACCCCGGTCGTGAGCTGCGCCGTCAGCGAGATCCCGAAACAGTTCGCGTGCACGACTTTGAGCTGCCCGAGCTTGGCAAGGTCGCGCCCTATGGGGTCTACGACATGGCGGCGAATCACGGCTGGGTCAGCGTTGGCATTGACGCCGATACCGGGGCCTTTGCCGTCGAGAGCATCCGGCGCTGGTGGCAGAAGCTGGGCCAGGCACGCTACCCAACCGCCAGCCGTTTGGTGATCACCGCTGACTGTGGTGGCAGCAACGGCCCGCGCGTGAAACTATGGAAGCGCGAACTGCAGCATTTCGCTAACGAGAGCGGTCTGAGAATAACCGTGACCCACCTGCCACCGGGTGCCAGCCAGTGGAACAAGATTGAGCACCGGCTGTTCGCCTTCATCACCCAGAACTGGCGGGGAAAACCCCTGGTCAGCCAGCAGGTGATCGTGCAGCTCATCGGCGCCACGACGACGGAGACCGGCCTGCAGGTTCACTGCGAGATTGATGGCAACCTTTACCCCAAAGGCGTGAAAGTCAGCGAGCAGGAGATGAATGCGATTAACATCACACGCGACGCATTTCACGGCGACTGGAACTATACCATATCACCTAACCAGCAACCACCATGACGTGTTTATTTCTCGGCGGGCCCTTAGTGACCAATTCATGCGGTAGTTCCGAGACGTGATTCGCGCAGCCGATGTGCCATTAAACTTATGACTAACAGTGTCTCAGGCTGATCTACGCAGACGTCCACCTCGCGACGCCAAGGTTGCAGTTCACGTGGACCTGAACTTG
>JAFAHH010000377.1 GCA_019237355.1 Acetobacteraceae bacterium
TGATTGGCTGTCGGAATGACGGCGCGGTCGAGCCCATCGAGGCAGTAATACCCGCCACCGCCAAAACTGGTTCCTGAAGACGAAGACTGCGGCGGTAGCGGAAACACTGCCTCGGTCCCCAACGTAACGGGATCAAGAAGGAACAGCCGCCGCGATTCGCGCCCGAGAACCAATACAACGATGCGCCCGGCGCTGTCAAAAGTGACGGTGCCGCCTATTCCTAGCAACACCGCCGACTTCACGGTCGGCGCATGGCCCAGAGGACCGGCCGTCGCGTAGGTGTCGCTTTGATAGGCGTCCACGTGGATATTGCTGCGGCCGTTGGGCGCCATATAGGGGTCTTCCGGCACTGGCAGAGCCGTGATCGGCTTCGGAGTTGCCGGCTGCCCGATGAAGGGCGGTACAGGCTGTGCGAAAGGTTGTTGGGGGATCGGTATTGCCGGGATCTCTTGAGCCGATGCCAGATGACCCAACCCCAACAGAGCAAGCGCTGCAAACCCAGCAGAGACTCGCTGAGCCATTGCTTTGCCGCGTGACGCGCAGGGAAGATTCGTCTTTCGCATCTGACGGGATCCTTCTCGGTTGTGTTCGCCTTTGTCCGAATCTGGACTGAAACCAGCTTGGATGCCAAGTGCTGGCCCAGACGTGCGCTGGCCGCGCCAAATGCGACTAGGGTATCGAGATCGGCCCGGCGACGGGGTGTTCGGCACAAAACGCCTCGTCACCCTGACCAGCCTGCGTTAGAAACCCGGTGGCCGGTGGCAAGGAAGTACCTGCCAGCGACTCTCCGATCGGGCAGTGACAGGTCACTACCGGCACATTATTGATATAAGTCTGTGAATCGCAGAGAAAGCTGAAGCAGTTGACCAACTGATTCCCGAGATTGAGGCTCTTCGGGCAGAGAAGCGGCGGTGCTGCGGCCTCTGGCAGGGTCGGGACCCAATTCGTGAGCGCCTGCGGAATGTTCGGTCGGGGCTGATAAGTCGACCAGATTGTGCCCGGTTGGTCCGGAGGCGGCTCGCAAGAACCCTGCATGTTGCCCCCGGCCAGGTTGGCAATCGACGGACCGAGAATGACCGGACACGTGCAATCCGCCGCCGGGAACGTCGCAGTGCCGCCGGTTGCGGTTCTGACCGTGATTGTCTGTCCGGGCTTCGGCGTGCAGGTCGAGGCGGCGCAAAGTGCAAAATAGCCGCCACAAATCTGGAAATCGTAAAACTCATGGGCGCCGCCGGGCCGCGCCATCGGCGGCGCAAATAATAGGAGCACGGCGCCCAGGCCGAAAGCTATCTTTGAGAACGCGTTGCCGCTCGCGGCTCGCCGTGTAGTCATGTTCCTCCCTCCATCTTTAAGGTTAACGCGGCGGTGAACGTTCGCTTTTTGCGAGAGATATCGTAGCTCGGCTCAAGAGTTCCGACAAGCAGCGTTGCGTCGGTTGTGTGTTCTAATTCTGCTAAATGGGATGTTGGTTCTCCGGTAGCTTGCCGCCGCGAGTGCCGTCCATACCCAAAGTTGTTGGCGATCCGATTGCCGTGCTATTCCATTCCGAGTTCCTGAAACAGGA
Organism: Acetobacteraceae bacterium; assembly: GCA_019237355.1. GTDB lineage: Bacteria > Pseudomonadota > Alphaproteobacteria > Acetobacterales > Acetobacteraceae > JAFAHH01. Next base: position 1,565 of record JAFAHH010000377.1, read on the forward strand.
AATGCGGGATTCTTAGAGAGCTAGTCCTGATCTATCTTTGCTTCGCGCGCACGCGCAAAACGGCCGGCGTCTAGCGGGAGCCTCGTTCGTGGCACCCGTGTCGTGGCGACTTGGCGCTGGGCTAGCCCGCGGGTTTTTCGATGTGGCCGCCGAACTCGTAGCGCATTGCCGAAAGCAGCTTGTTGGCGAAATCCGCTTCGCCGCGCGACGCGAAACGGTCATAAAGCGCTGCCGAGAGGACATGCGCCGGCGCCCCCTCGTCGATCGCGGCCTTGATCGTCCAACGGCCCTCGCCCGAGTCGGAGACTCGGCCGGCGAAGCCTGCGAGCGCCGGGTCTTTGGCGAGCGCGTCCGCGGTCAGGTCCAAGAGCCACGAGGCGACGACACTGCCGCGCCTCCACAGCTCCGCGATATCGGGGAGATTGAGGTCGTACTGGTAATGCTCGGGATCACGCAGCGGCGTGGTCTCCGCATCGATCACATGCGACTGCTTGCCGACATTGGCGGAGCGCAGGATATTCAAACCTTCGGCATAGGCGGCCATCAGCCCGTATTCGATGCCGTTATGCACCATTTTGACGAAGTGGCCCGCGCCATTCGGCCCGCAATGCAGATAGCCCTG
>JAFAHH010000532.1 GCA_019237355.1 Acetobacteraceae bacterium
TGGCACATCACCTGCTGATTTCAATGTCGTGGGGGTTGTGGTAATGGTTACTTGGTGACATTGTGGACCTTCACCTGATGCGGTATTGGCGGCAACCCACTCCCGCATTTCTGTTGCCGCGGGCCTCCCGGCGTGGATATCCAGCGGTCGCTGAGGATTAGTTCGGCTGGGCAGAAAAGCTTCCCGGTCAGCGCGTCTTTCACGGATTAAAACGGCGTGACTGTGCGGTCACGGGGTCCGAGTCCTGCAACGCCCGCCAGGTGCTGCTGCCGATCACGAGTGAGAGCATGAGCGCTCCGGCCGCGTCTCCGGCCAGGCGAAAATAGAGCGCCAGAGGCTCCATGCTCTTCCGCTTCGCAAAAGCGCGCGATGGCTAGGTCCTGCCGGCCCATGGATTCGGTCAGCAAGGCTCCCTTTCTCCAACCCGTCCGGTGTTAAGCCCGGCTGACAGTGCTCGCCCGAAGGGCGCCGGGCCCCTTATGTCGCGGGCGCTACCTCCTCGTGGGTTGGGACAGGTGCCATCGTCTCGAAGACGCCATCACGGCGCACAAGCGCATGAAACAGCGCCGCTGCCGACGTGCATCAGGATCAAGGCAAAGAACGCGAACGCCAGGATGAAATAGGCATCCCAAAGCAGTGCATGCAGGCGATCGCTCTGCGGCAGGATCGCGGGTAGGCGCAGACCTCCAACAAGCACGATCGGGTAGGCAGCGGCCGACAACATTGCCCAGCCGATCAGTGGCATGCCTATCATCAGGGCATACAACGCATAGTGCGACAGGTAGGCCGCGAGCTTGATCGGCTCGGGCATGTCGGCCGGCAACGGTGGTGCGCCGTAGCGCAGGCGCACCGCCAGCCGGATCGGCGCGAGCACCAGAATGGTAATGCCAAGCGATTTGTGGATCGTAACGAGTGGCAGGTATTTCGGCGTGATGGTAGACACCATACCCACGCCAATGAAGAGCATCGTCAGAACGCAGGCCGCGATCAGCCAGTGCAATAGCCGCTGGAAGCGGGGTGAAGCGTCGGCGGCTTTCAATCATGGCTTGCGGACATCGGGGCGACGGACCGGCTGAGGTAGCGCCCCCCGGCGGGAACCCAACTCGCCGCCGCTATTCGTCCCTTCGAGCAACGTCTTCAGCTCTCGCGTGTCCGCATGGAGAACCCGCCTGACCGCTATCAGGCGGAAGATTCCGCTTACTGAGCTGGTATGTTGGAGCCTGGCCTTCTGTCAGGCGGGCCAGTTCATGCGACAGCAACCTGGGAGATCGATCGCGCGAACCTGCCAGCGATCGCTGAGACGCTCGGGATCGAGCGGCGCAATCCCGCCGAATCCCCCATCGCGGCCTAAAAACAAACCCCGCCCAAGCGAGGCATCCGGTCGACGCTGGACGCGGCGATGCGGTGGGAGACTTGTTCCTGGGGGAATACAGGACCGGGAGCTGGGGGAAATGCACCCCGCACGGATTCGTATTTGATCTTCCCGCATGTGGGGACAGCGGATCTCCTCCGATGCTGGCACCCGACCTTGGCCGAGAGCCTGCCTCTCCCGATCTTGCGCAACGTTCCGAGGTGGCCTCGCTACAGCGGCCCTGGATCGCCAGGCACTGGGAGAGGGCTCGTATCGCCACCCGGCCGGAGAGGATCTGGCGGAGCTTGGTGGATCTGCCCTGGCAACGGCGTCGCCTGACCTACTCGCGACCGCATTATCTCGGCTATTCCTAGTCCTGAACCGCACACCGTGCGGCTGACGTGGGCGAATGGCTCGACCACCACGGCAAATCTCGATCGGCTGTTGGATACGGCCTGTTTCAGGCTCTCCGGGATCCTGAGTTCTTTTTCGAAAGTCGGCATCAGGTGCAACGAGGGCCTGCCCACCTGGCCGGGCGAGCTCGAATTCTGCCTCGGTGCGCTCTGGTTCGACGCGCATCCACAGGACAATCCCCTCGCTGGCTAACCGAGGCAAGTCAATCGTAACCGATGCGAGCGCGGCGCGTGGTCTTATAGGCCGCGAGCAGGCATGGCCTTTAGCTCAGTCCGCAGCACTAACATTTCTTGGGATGCCGGCATTGTATGTCAGGCACATTGGGCTGGGCCAAGCCGGAGATCGTTAGATCGAACAGGCCGTGCAGGCCACCACCGGCAAACGAGCCCGCCATAACGGATTGAGGCCAAATCGCTGCGGTAGATGAGATGCAGCGAGACCGGGTCTAGGCTCACCGTGCCGCCGCATTGATATATCTCCCAGGAACAAATCGCGACCGCGTAACGGGCCGGCCGTCGTGTAGCCGGCGGCGCTCTCGCATGGCGAGGAAACTGCGCGCGAGTTAGTAAACGTCGGGGGATATCCGGCCGACTGCTGCGTTTATTATCCCGCCTCCCGCCTCCAGCGCACAAGTGATATTCCTAAAAACTCTCTCTTGCGCCGGCCTAGTCGGCTCGCTAGATGATCACCGGCCGATAAGTCGGGCGTACTTTGCGCTTCTCCTAATTTTCCCGGTTCACCGATTGCGTCAGCTGTTGGACAGCTCGGCAAGGTTTAGCCGTGCGCGTCAGCGAAGACTGACCAGCCGTAGATGCGAAAATTTGAGACGCGTAAAGCTCTGGCTGAACCCACTTCCGCAACCGGACCAAATGGCCCCGGAGTTCTGGCTTGGCGAGTACCAGCCCAAGCGCAGAAGCTTGGCAATTTCGTGCCATATCGCGGGGAATATTTCGCAGGAAATATTTCCGGCAGACGGATAAACATATCCTTGCGAGTTCGCGGGAATGGCTGATCGCCCGTTGCCGGGCTGGCCCCGTGGGTTATGCGAGGAGCTGGCCGCCGCCTATGTTGGCCTCTCAGTTACGACAATCCGGGCGGAGCGCGCCGCCGGCCGCTTCCCTGCGCCAATCCCGCTAACACGCGGGCGGATCGTTTGGCTAAAGGAGGATTTGGATCGATACTTAGACTTAAAGGCCGGACGCGCCTCTGAAATCGAGGCAGAGGCGGAGATTGAAGCGGCATTTCGCAACGGTTAGCTGTGGGTTGTACGCATGGGGAGCGTTGACCTGCCTTATCTTTGGTTACCGCTGAAGCGCGGTAAACCGGCAGCATATTATCGGCGCGGCGGGCTGGTTCACCGCATTCGTGGGCCGAATGGGACGCCCTTGTTGCCAGGTGAACCGGGATTTCTGGATGCCTATCAGGCGCTTCACCAAGCAGCAGAAGACGCCAAAGCCAAGCACGATGCAGCCCCTTCCGCACCGCTCGCTGGCAGCCTGGCAGCCCTGGTAGTTGCATTTCGATCCTCTGAGGAATGGCAGGAGCTGGCACCCACGACCCGCAAAGATTACGAGCGGGTATTCAAGGAATTTGAGGGGCGGTTCGGGCGCGTACCCGTGTCTGCGATCAATCGGGCATTTGTGTTCCGGCTTCGGGATGAGTATGCGCGGGACAAGACCACAGGCGAACGCACTCCACGGCGGGGGAACCGCATGGTGGATGTGTTGCGTTTATTGCTTTCATTTGCAGTAAATCGCGGGTGGCGCAGGGACAACCCGGCACTTCGTCCCGGGCGGCTTAAAACCGGCCCTGGTTATGCCACGTGGAGCGAAAATGATTTTGCACGTTTCATGGCTTGCGCTGCGGTATCTGAGCCGATTAAACGGGCGGCCGCGCTTGGTTACTACACCGGCCAACGCCTATCGGATTGCCTGACGATTACGCTGACCGCGCGCCAAGGCGGTGCCATAGAACTGATCCAGCAGAAGACTGGCGCACGGGTCTGGATACCTGAACACCCCGAACTAGCGCGTGTGCTGGACGCCGCACCACCCGCGCCCGCCACCACCCTCCTGACCCGGGCGGATGGGCAGCCCTGGAAGCCGGATCACTTCAAGCACGCTTTCACGTGCGCGGTGCGGGCCGCTGGCTTGTCTGGCCTATCATTTCATGGGCTGCGCAAGGCCGCTGCCGCACGGCTTGCGGAGGCGGGTGCCAGCGCC
>JAFAHH010000570.1 GCA_019237355.1 Acetobacteraceae bacterium
AGATTGACCGGCCGATAGTCATTGTCGTGAACAGCAGTATTTTGAACGGGATCTGAGCTGCCGGTTTGTGGGTGGCTGGACGTAGCAGGACGACCTGGATCCAGCAGGGTGTCTACAGTGTCTACGGCATGATTTTGGCCTGTGTAGACGGGGGCCGCTGTAAATCGTCAGGTTTTCTGCGGGCTTGCCGGCTTCTGTCTACGTGTCTACACTGTCTACATTGAAAATATATATATAATCCGCTTACTTCACGCGTAGCCGGCGCGTCACCGCCGCCAGTGATGAGCGGCAGAGTTTGTTATATCTCATTCTATTGTTTTTTACTGTAGACATGTAGACAACGTAGGCAGACGCCCAAAAAAGTCCGAAAAACCTGGGTTTTTTGCGGCATGCCGTGTCTATACTGCCGAAAACGGGTCTGTAGACATGTACGACAGGACACCTTCGAAAGAAGCCCCGAGGCCGGCCCAGGCGCCCGGGGGACTCCCTGGAAAAGCCCGCAGCCGTCATCAGCAAAGCGGTATTACCACGGTCGTAAATGTCTCCGCAAGATCGATTCAGAAGCCGTGCCGGGGCTCCGCGGGCGGATCGTCCTCATCAGCCGCCCCGTCGATAGTGTTGGCTTGGCCCGCCTGTGGAACGCTGATCGCGATCGTCTCGCCGCCGAGGAAGATGTTTACACTGAAAACCTCGGCACCGTTGCCGGTTGAAACCTTCTGCGCCCCATAACCACCCGTGCCCGCCACCCTGGCGCCTACCTCGACACTGCGCAGCTGCTGAGCCGCGACCTGCGCTACGCCATGGGGCGACTTGGTTTCCTCGGCAAGCGCCGCCATGCGCTCGAGCCGCTCCTCGATGCGCTGCAGCTTCTCGGCTTGCGCCCTGAGGCCGAAATATGCCTCGACGAACTGCGCCGGCGGAGGCGCATCTGTGGCCGCTGCAGCGGCCAGTTGGCGGCGCTTCTCCCGGGCCGGCGCACCCTTGCCGGCGATCGCGAGCTGGTCCTGCAGCGGCTTGATCACGTGGTTCTGGCGGTGCCGCGTCACCAACGACTTATTCAGGCCAAGACGCCGTGCGACCTCGCGATCTGAAACACCTTCTCTCGCCCAACTATTAGCTTTTTCGAGCCACTCAGGATTGGCACAAATTCTGCAGGGGTTCGTCATGGCTCGCTTGGCTCATTGGCTCGGTTGAGCGACAATTTTGGCTCCCTTGACGGCTGTTTGGGCTCGTTTGAAGTGAGCCATCGTGGGCTATCAATCGAGCCACTCGGATCCTACATCAGTTTCGGTCCGTACTTGCCAGCATTTTCCTTGCTCTTCTGGAAATCTTTTCAACCGAGCCACGGCGGGAAATGGCTTATCCAACCGAGCCAGCATGGCATCCGGCCAGCACTACGCCCGATGATAAGCTGCTCGTTCTGACCCCGATGCTGCACCGGGACCCCTCAGGTGTGGGGAGATGATGCCGAGGCGTTTCGGCCCGAGCGGTTTGCGCCCGAAGTGGCGGAAAAGCTGCCTGCAAACGCATGGAAGCCGTTCGGCAATGGAGTTCGGGCCTGTATCGGCCGTGGTTTTGCAATGCAGGAAGCGCAGCTTGCGCTATCTATGATTTTGCAGCGCTTCGAGCTGACCGAGGCGGATCCGGGCTATCAGCTCGAAATCGCGGAGACCCTGACCCTGAAGCCGCACGGCTTTCGTATTCATGCCCGGCGGCGCGGGAAGATCCTGGCCCGCCCACGAACGATAATCCCCTCCGCCCCACAGCGCCCACTCAGCGCCAAGCGGGTCACGGTGCGGGCGACCACGCCCCTCCTGGTGCTCTACGGCAGCAATAGTGGCTCTTGTGAGGCGTTTGCGCAGCGGATCGCGGGAGAAGCAGCTGGTCAGGGCTACGCTGCGACCGCCGCCCCGATGGACGACCATGTTGAACGCTTGCCGCGCGAGGGCGCCCTCCTGGTCGTTACCGCATTTTACGAGGGTCAGCCGCCCGATAACGCCCGTCGTTTCCTTGCCTGGGTCGAGGCGCTTGGGCCGGACGCCCTCACGGGGGTTCGTCACGCCGTATTCGGTTGCGGCAACCGCCAAGTGGGCACGGACCTACCAGGCGATCCCGAAGCGCATTGGATGCTGCGCTGGAGAGGGCCGGTGCCAGCCGTGTGAAGCCACGCGGCGAAACAGATGCCAGTGGTGATTTTTTGGTGGTTTCGAGGATTGGGCCGCCGATTTATGGCCCGCGCTGGGCAAGGCATTTGGCAAGGAAACTTTGGAGCCGGTCGACAACGCCGGGCTCGAGGTCGAGATCATCCGCTCGAGCCGTGAAACGGCATTGCGCCTCAGACCTCGAGCAAGGCCGCATCATCGAAAACCGCGAACTCGTCAACATGGCCCCACCGCTCGCGCGCTCAAAGCGCCACATCGAGATAGCTCTGCCACCCGGGATGGCCTACCGCGCGGGCGATTACCTCGCGGTGCTGCCGCGAAATCCGGCCCGCGATGTCGACCGGGCGCTGCGGCGCTTCGGCGTCGCGGCCGACACCCAGATACTGATCCACAAGCGACCCAGCAGCGCGACTGCCCTGCCAAGCGGGTATCCCGTGAGCGCTGCCGAGATTTTGGCGAGCTACGTCGAACTTGGGCAGGCCGCCACACGCGCCCAGGTCGGTCAGCTCGCCAGAGCAACGGGATGTCCTTCCGATAAGGCTGGGCTTGAGGCTCTATCCCAGCCCGCTGCCTACGAGGCCGAGATCATGGCCAAGCGGGTCAGCGTGCTTGATCTCCTCGAGCGCTTTCCGGGATGCGAGCTTACCTTGGGAGCGTTCCTTGGTGCGCTTCCGCCGATGCGGACACGTCAATACTCGATCTCCTCCTCGCCATTGTGGGACCCGCACCGTTGCTCTCTTACCGTTGCGATCCTCAATGAACCATCCCCGGCGGGCGGCCACCGGCACCTCGGGGTTGCCTCGACCTTCCTGGCAGGGCTCGAAGATCCAGCTTCGGCTGTGAGAAGGAACGCCCCGGCCTCATCAGTCCATCACAGAAACGAAGACCAGGGTGGGCCCAAAGGAATAGAACAGTGACTTTTCGAATTGACGCCGGATCCTTCATGTAAGCATGAAGCCTGGGCCGCCCCGCAAGGCTCATGACGTACATCTGGGCTGAGCGTGGCTCGCGCCCTGCGACGGTCCGCGACAACCGGCATCAATCCGGCTGTTTGTTCGGCGCGATCTGCCCCGAACGTGCGGTGCGGGCTGCCATAGTGACCCCCTAGTTAGCAGCGAGGCGATGAGCTTGCATTATTAAGTTCGGTCTAAACCGGACTGGGTTTGCCAGTTTCTGTGAGGTGGCCGGCTTTGTCTGAACGTCCGGTTTAAGCACCCGGTGTGCGCAGTGACGCGGTGGCATCGGACCATTAAGCCTGGAGCGAGAGCCGACAGCCCGGCCCTTGGTGCTAGCATGGGTGTCGTTCTTACGCTCTCGCGTCGGGCGATATAAAGTGGCGATCGAGTGCTTGTGGATAGGCGACCGTTGGTCGGGGACCAGAATGCCGTACAAGCTCAATCAAGCGCCCCCATAAGATCCGGAAGCCAGATACCGGGCCGCTGGCGAGCATACGATGCCGCATCGCCGCGAAATCGTCGAGAGCTATAGCGGCAAGATCCAAGCCGAGAAGGCCTCCGGCGGCGGCTGCGTATTCTGCTTCAGAGTCCACCTACCGGCCAAGAACAACGATGACCTCTGACCAACAATTCACATTTTGGACGATGACGAAAAGACGTTTGTCAGCAGGAGCAAAGCTGGCA
>JAFAHH010000571.1 GCA_019237355.1 Acetobacteraceae bacterium
GGACCACTTTAGTTGGCCACAGGGTTATGGCGCTTTCAGTGTCAGCGTCTCCCAGCTGCCAGAAACCAATCATGACCTCCAAAATCAGGTCGAACGTCATCGGACCCGAACCTTTCAACAGGAATACCTAGCGTTTCTAAAGCGGCACGAACTCCGTTTCGACGACAAATGACTTCGACCGTCCCTCCGGGACGGGAGCTCTCTGCATCGGTACCCAGGCACTTCGTGCCTGGCTACGATCAGCCTGTCCCTCCGGGACAAAAGCCATTCGCCCATCGAATGCGTCACGGCACCTCCCTGCCGCTGCGATAAGTTAAGGCTTCTGGGGCTCCGCCCCAGCTGCAAATGGTTCGCGCTTCCAGCGCGCAGGAAAGAATTTGCGGCTTTGCTCGCTACCTTAAACGGAGGCCAGACTACGATTTACTTTAAACCTTTCCGATAAGCCTCCGCCAACAGAGAAATGGGGTGCACTATCCTCCAGGCCTTGTTTGCCTCGCGGACACCGGCCTGCAACTGGGCTGAGCAACCGGGGTTTGCCGAGGCCACCACTGCCGCACCGGTTTTTTCGATGTTGCTTATCTTGCGCCCAAGCAGCTTCTGCGACATCTCCGGCTGGGTGATGTTGTAAATGCCAGCGCTGCCGCAACACCAAGTCGATTCGGGAAGTTCCACCAAAGTCAGGCCGGGGATCGCCGAGAGCACCTGGCGCGGTTGGCGAGTGATTTTCTGGCCATGGCAGAGATGGCATGCCTCGTGGTAGGTGACAGTTTGCGGGACCGGCGCCGCGGGTATCCGAATGCCGATCTCGACCAGCCACTGGTGGATGTCGCGTAGCTTCGCCGACCACTGGGCGGCTCGTTTCGCATAAAGCGGATCGTCGTGGAGCAAGTGCCCGTAATTCTTCAGGTGGGTGCCGCAGCCGGCAGCGTTGGTAATAATCGCGTCGAATCGGTCGAGGTCAAAAGCGTCCAGTGTTCGGCGCGCCATTTGCCGGGCCAACTCCAGTTCGCCATTATGCGCGTGAATCGATCCGCAGCAACTTTGGGCCCGCGGAGTCACCACCTCGCAGCCGTTGGCCAGCAGCGCGTCAGCCGTGTCGCGGTTAACGTGGGAAAAGGCTAAGTCCTGCACGCAGCCGGTGAGCAGGCCGACCCGATGCTTTCGGTGCGCGGGCGTCTCGACGGAGCGGATTAGCGCGTCGGAAAACTGCCGCTGCACCCGCGGGGTAAGCGGCTCAAGGGCACGCAACCGCGGCGGCAACACCGCGGTCAGTTTCAAGCGTCGCACCAGCGACTCCAGCCCGCTGGCCTGATAAAACCAGACCACCCGTCCGAGAGCCCGCAATGCCTGCGGATTGGTAAACAACCACCGCAATGTCAACGCCCGCACCAAGTCGCGCTGCGGGCTTCGCATAACGCCCGCCTGCTCGATATCGGCCCGCCCGTGTTCGAACATCTCCCCATAACGCACCCCGGCGGGGCACACGGTTTCGCAGGTGAGACAGCCAAGGCAAAAGTAAAGTTCCTGGCCGAACGCCTGCGTCACCTCGAGCTGGCCATCGGCGATACGACGCATCAGTGCGATCCGCCCCCGAGGACTGTTGCGCTCCAGTTTCGTTTCGTCGTAGGTCGGGCAGGTCGGCAAGCACATTCCACAGTGGATGCACTTCTGAAGCACCGAGTAGTCCAGGAGCTTGAGGTATTTCGAGGCGCCTTGACGTTCTTGGGGGTTGGATCGCCCAATCCGGACGGCGGCTTCGTGCAATTTTTCTGGAGTAGCCATTAATCAAAAATCTTGCCGGGATTCAAAAGGTTATCCGGGTCTATCGTCCGCTTGAACCGGCGCATCAGCCCCAGGCTGGCGTCCCCAATTGCTTTCGGCAGGAAGGCTTTTTTGGCCAGCCCGACACCGTGCTCCCCGGTGATCGTGCCGCCAAGCTTTACGGCGTAGTCGAAAATCTCTGTCATTGCCTTCTCCACGCGCACCATTTCAGCCGCATTCTTTTCGTCGGTTAAAAACGTCGGGTGAAGGTTCCCGTCGCCCATGTGGCCGAAAGTGCCCACGGCGACTTCGTACTTCGCGGCGACCTGCTGGATGAAGCGGATCATTTTGGCCAGCTCGCTCCTGGGCACAGTGGCGTCTTCAAGGATCGTGGTGGGAGCCACGCGTGCCAGAGCGGAGAAAGCTACCCGTCGGGCGGTGGCCAGTCGGACGGCTTCCTCCTGAGTCTGTGCGACTTGCACGGCGGTGGCACCGTTCCGGCGCGCAATCTCAGCCATCTGCTGCGCCTCTTCCTGGACAACGGCAGGATCGCCGTCCGTTTCCATGAGCAGCACGGATTCGGCATCCAGCGGCAAACCCACGTGGGCGTATTCCTCGACACAGCGGATCGTGATCTTATCCAGAAACTCCAGTGTGCACGGGATGATTCTGGCGGCTATAATCTCCGAGACCGTTTCCGCGGCCGCATCCATTTCCGAAAAGGTCGCGAGCAGCGTCTTTTTCGCCGCAGGTTTAGGCACCAGTTGCAGCAAGACCTTGGTGATGATCCCCAGGGTGCCTTCCGAGCCGATGAAGATGTCCTTCATCGAAAACCCCGCGACGTCTTTAACGCATTTGTTGCCAAAGACGACCGATTCACCGTCGGCCAGGACCACCTCCAGCCCCATGACGTAATCGCGGGTCACGCCGTATTTAAGGCCGCGCAAACCCCCGGAGTTCTCGGCCACGTTGCCGCCGATTGTCGAGATCCGCATTGAACCCGGGTCGGGCGGGTAAAGCAGCCCGGCGGCGTCGGCCAGTTCGGCCACTTTCTGAGTCACCACCCCGCTTTCGACGTGGATGGTGAGGTTCTTCGGATCAAGTTCAAGGACTCGATCCATCTGTGCGAGGCAAAGCACAATGCAACCGGCTACCGGCACGCTGCCCCCGCTTAAACCGGTACCGGAGCCGCGCGTGACCACGGGAATCCGGTGCTTTGCCGCGTAACGGACGACCTGGCGCACCTCCTCGGTCGTTTTCGGCAGCGCGACGCAGCCGGCCTCGTCGTAAAGGGTCGCCGTGCCGTCAAAGCCGTAAGTGACCAGGTGTTCCTGTTCCCAAAGCACCCGCTCTACACCGAGCATCTGCACGAGGTCTGCGGCAACGTTTTGCATGATATCTGATCTCCATAGTACAACGATCTGGCATTATGTACCTTTGTTGCAATTTAACCTTTAAACAGCAACTGGGAATTTTTGATTCCACCGTCGTTTTAAAATTACATAATATTCGTAGGTTGTTGCCACGCTCAATGTTGCGCCTTTTCAGGGCGCATCGCCGGGGGATGGCGGGTGCCCCCCGGGGCTGAAACCAAGTTGAAACCTCGGCCATGGGGCTCCGGCCCCTATAAGCGTTTAACTTA
>JAFAHH010000663.1 GCA_019237355.1 Acetobacteraceae bacterium
GCGGCGCGCGGGTCCCCCCTATGGACGACCGGCACAAGCATCCCAGGGGGGTCCTTTTTGGACGCCGATCCGGGATCCCAATTCGACGCCGATTGACAGCCGCAATGCCGTACGGCCAAAGCGGAGGCTTCAGGCTCTGAAGCACGAAGCCGATGGTGAGCGGAATGAATGTGCCGGAGCTGAGCCCGCCGATTGCCTGTCCGATCAGTAGAGCGGGAAGATTGGGCGACAACGGGATCAAGGCTGAAGTCGCGGTGAAGATACTGGCCGAAACCATGAGCACGCGTCGTGGTCCGAACACGAGTCCGAGCCAAGCGGCGAGAGGGCCGATGCACATCTGACCGACAGTAGAAGCTGTAGTGATCCAGGCGCCTTCGTCCACCCCGGCATGCACCGCGCCCCGCAGATCGGCGAGACCAACGGCAGCAATCCCGGTCGGGACCACAGTGGGCTTAATCCCGGCCGTCGAGCGTTCCACGGCCTCCAAACGGCCGCCCTGCTCGGCAAACCCCGTGCGCATTTCGGTGCGAAGTTCGGCCATCTCAGGACGAAGTTCGCCAACCGCGTGGGCGAGCTTTGCTTCGCAGCGGGCTTCCGCGAGCTGGATACGCAGCTCGGTCATCTCGTTCCGTGGATCGGCATTTGTCATTGCTGGCTGCTCGGGACTTTGGGATCGCCCTCGCTTGGTCTTCCCTCGGTTTCCTATCCGCTTACGCTATATAGGGACCCTTCCGTGAAGGATTCCTGGAGCAGACACCTGTCCGTGCCAACCGCCGAGATAGGGTTTGCCTAGCCCGGTCGCGTCCTAGCGCCACAACCCGGCCGGCCGAACCCGCGGAACAACGGCCGGCACATTCCCGAATGGACCGAGGGCGCCTACCCGGCGGCAGATAGCGCCCTCAGCGCACCTCAGCCAGCGCCACCGGGTGCATGCCGCTGCAGGCAGCACCAAATTGCCCTCCCGTGTGGCCATCATGCTCCGCACCACACCGCCCCCTGAAGGAATGGGCCAGGTTTGGAATTGCTGAGTTTTCGGATCGAACCGAACCAGTGTGTTTGGATACACACCGGATTCGCTGTACCAGACAATATCGTTCGTAACCGTCATCCCATAAGGCCCGGAATCTGCCCCGCCCGGCGAACTCCATTCCCGGGCCTGGCCGGTGTTTGGATCGGACCGGCCGATCGCCCCACGTGCATAATCGGTGTACCACACCGCGCCATCGCTGGTGAGCTCGAGAATATACGTGAACTGAACAGCAAAGTGCTGGATAGCCTCTCAAACGTCTTGGACCGGGGCTACGCAGACCGCACGTTCCAGCATACAATCGAACTGGTCGACCTGCTTTTCATGATCTCGGCTCTATGCTTCTTTCGGGTGTCCAACAACTCGACCTTCTCGGAGGTCTTTGGCTGCGATCTCGCCAGTGCCGTCACTTCACAGCGCCACGATCAGCTCATCCGAGACGCCATTTTGAGCTATCTCCGTGGCGGCGATGAATGTGACGACCAACGAAACGGGCAAACAAAAAGAAGTGCGAGTTCGGGTTGAATACTGGTTCTTCCGCACTTTGGTGCAGTAGTTTGATCTTGTACGAATCGCCGAACCATGAGGATCTCAGAGGGGACGGTCTTGTATGAGGGCACTTCCTTTCAAGAACATGCGACACCTCCGGGTGCTCGGCGATATTGCCATCGGTTGATTGCGCAATCGAGAAAATTGCTTGGCGCGGTAGTCTGCCAGCTTCATTGAACGACCAGCCGCTCCTCTGCCGCCAATCGCGGTGCCCCCCAGGCCCGGCCTGATGCTGGGAGCGCTGCCTAGAACACAACCCTGGCCAGCAAGAGAACGGTGCCGAGCGATAAGCACAAAACCCGGCCAATTCGCCTTGAGACCAAATCCGGCGCCAGGCCGCGAAGGCTCCAGAGTGGCACCCGACGAACGAAGCTGTTTCGGTTCGCTCAGCCGCCCTCGTCGTATAGCTTGGGTCGCCATGAACACCACTCCAACGACAACGAGTAGTGCACCAAGCCAAGTGACTAGCATTCTCGCTCCCCCTGTTCCGGCTTTCCTTGCAGAGGCTCACGGCTCCAATCCGCGTTTCTGGCGCTCCCGGCTCAGATGCTCGCGGGCCAGTTCCAGGCTTTGCTGGAGCGTCGGCAGCACCTTCCTCAATATTGCCACTGTAGGACCATGCTCGGGCATCTTGTCCCATTCCTCGATTATGCGGGCGAGATGGGCGAAGTGCGCCTCGGCCTGCCAAACATGGCGCTCGGCCCGGGCAACGGCGTCGTCAAGCATGCGACACCTCCGCCTGGATGCTCGGCGATATTGCCATGCTTTGATTTGGTGATCGAGAAAATTACTTGGCGCGCGGTTAGAAGCCGAGGTGGAAGGTCCGTGTAGTTCCCAACCAGCACGGCTGCCGGCGCATGTTCAAATTGGCTCGCCCTCAGCGGGCCGTTTTTGCCAACCCTGCAAGCCGCCTGGCGCTATCCTCTACATGGAGGATGCAAGGACAACCGGATTACTGGATCGCAGCAAGTTACTTCGGCAGCACTCGGCTGAGTCAATCGAGGCAGCCCACAACCTCATGCGCAGATTGCGTGCTGAGCAGCGAAAAGCCGAGCAAAACAAGACTAAGCTTCGGGTTAGGAGGCCGACGTGGAATCGCCAGCTGGCTGCCAAGCTTAGGCGGCCGCCCAGCGGGCTTTAAACGCGGCAGGAGAGGGTCTTTCGCTGGGCAGGGTTATGAGCGCAATTCTGGCCCAGCCTGCCGTTAGAGAGCGGGCGCTTGCTTTTTCAAAAGGCCGCGAGCGGGAAAAAGCCCGCGGCGTGAGACTTGGGTGCAAGCCGAAATTGACGCCGCACCAACAGCGGGAGGCGGTCAAGCGGCGGGATGCCGGCGAAGCATTGGCCGACATTGCCCGTAGCTACAACATGAGTCACAGCACCATTTCTAGGCTTGCGGTGTGACAGAAGTGTCGCTTGGCAATTGTGTTAGCTCGGGCATCAGAAGACGGCTGAATTCACGGCGAACCGCGACCCAATCAAATTCGCCCGGAACAACACGATTGCACAAATGAAATCGGGATCTTCGTGCCATGCTAGGCGAGGTTCTCGCGGAGCCCGGCATTGCTTCGGAAAGCTCACTTAGCAAGTCAGGAGGAATCTATGATTACCTTCCGAGATCGCATGGCGCGCGGCCAAAGCCGGACTGGATGGCTGGACAGCCGCCACACCTTCTCCTTCGCGCATTATCAAGACCCGGCCCATATCGGCTTCCGAAGCTTGCGGGTCATCAACGAGGATCGCGTCATTCCGGGCGCCGGGTTCCCCCGCCACGGTCACAGTGACATGGAAATCATCTCCTATGTTCTCGACGGAGCGCTCGAGCACAAGGACAGCCTTGGCAACGGCACAGTGATCCGGCCTGGCGACGTACAGCGCATGAGCGCCGGTACCGGCATCTTGCACAGCGAGTTCAATCCGTCGAATACGGAACCGGTGCATTTTCTGCAGATCTGGATCATCCCCGACCAAGCCGGATTACCGCCGAGCTACGAGCAGAAGGCATTCCTCATTGAGGAACGGCGCGGGCGGCTGCGGCTCGTCGCCGCTCCTGCGGGCCGCGATGGCACGGTCACGGTGCATCAGGACGCGCGCCTCTTCGTCGCCAATCTCGAAGCTGGTGAGCGTGTCGTGCACGAAATTGAGCGCGGCCGCGGTCTATGGCTGCAACTGGCCCGCGGCATCGTAACGGTCAATGGCACCGAGATACGCGAAGGCGATGGAGCGGCAGTCGAAGACGAGCCGGCGATTGCCATCGAAGCCGATACCGACGCTGAATTCTTATTGTTCGACTTGGGATAGACCATCCCGCGTCGGCAGCGCGGTCTCGTTACAGATCGATCACAACGTCACCCTTGGGTTGGCGTTCGTGGGTCGAGTATCATCCTTGCGAGCCGACGAAAAGATCCGTCTCGACAGGAGTAGACTATGGACGACGCCGTGACCGTTTGGCCCAATCTGGCCTATGATAGCTGGCGTGAGACAGCCGCAACATTGCAACTCTGGACTCAGATCGTTGGCAAGGTCCGTCTGGAGCTGACCCCCCTGGCTCAATCACGGCTGGCAGGTCCCGCTCTATGTCACCGCGCGCGGGCTCGGCACCTCCCAGATCCCGATCGGCCGCGAAATCCTCGAGATCGAGTTCGATTTCATCGCTCATCGCCTCCTCGCGCGCACAAGTCGCGGCGAGGAGCGGAGCCTTCCGCTCGAGCCGCAAACCGTTGCCGATTTCCATCGGCGGACGATCGCCCTCCTGAACGGCCTCGGCATCGCGGTCACGATCAACGAGATGCCGAACGAGGTGCTCGAACCGATCCGCTTCTCGCAAGATCGAAGTCATGGAAGCTATGACGCCGCCGCGGCCCACCGCTTCTGGCGCGCGCTCCTGCAGGCCGATCGCATCTTCAAGCTCTTTCGTACCGGGTTTCTCGGCAAGGCAAGCCCGGTGCATTTCTTCTGGGGCAGTTTCGATCTCGCGGTGACCCGGTTCTCGGGGCGGAAGGCGCCCCGCCATCCCGGCGGCGTTCCCGGACTGCCCGACGCGGTCACTAGCCCAAGTTTCGCTACTTGCGGCCCGCAATGCGGCAGGGGCCTTGATTTTGCTCAGGTGCCGCCTCGTAGGTCGGCACCACAAGCCGGCTGATTATTTCGGCGCGGGAAGCTCAGCCGCCGCGATCCTCGGCGGCGGCTGTGCCG
>JAFAHH010001040.1 GCA_019237355.1 Acetobacteraceae bacterium
TGACAGTGACGGACATTGCGAGCGGGTGGACGGAATGCGCACCGGTGCTGGTGCGTGAGCAGACGCTGGTGGCCGAAGTGTTGGCGGAGGTGCGCAAGACGTTGCCGTTCGAGCTGCGGGGATTCAGCACCATCAGTGCCTCGCGCACGGCCTCGTCATAGATCCGGCGCCCGCGCCGTGGGCCCCCGCGACCATCGGCGCGCCCGTCACGCAGCACGCGCGCCGCATGCTTGCGATGAAATCCTGTGAGCTGCGTGAATTCGTCCAGGATGCGCCCCCGTTCCGCGAATCAGTCCGGGGCACGCTTCGCGAATCGGGGCAGCTTTGTCTAGCTGTTGCTATGTCGCGCAGACCGGGAAAAATCAGGCATCTGTTCGTCAGATTGGGATGGCTCGACCGCCGCTACACCCTAACCGACCTCTACCTTACGGAAATCTACTACGGCACCGATAAGCCAACCCGGGAGCAGCAGGTTTCCGTACTGCGGGCCGCTCATGTGGAGAGCGCTGGGCGCGTGCGGCGAACTGACCCAGGCCTCCGTCGGCTCGTGAAAGGAGCGCCGATGGGCTTGAAGATCAACTTGAGCATGGGCGCGCTCGGGGTCGCTGCACTGTTATCCGCTGGCCTATCCTACCGGTCGCTGAAGCGAGAACTCGCAACCGGCAGCTTCGGGCGGAGCCCCCCGCTGTCCGAGACCCCGACGACAAGTGCGCCCGCCCCAGCGCCGGCAACAAGCCAGCCGAGCCAAGTCACGCCACCACCGAAGACAATTGCGCCCACCGCCCCAGCACCGGCGACGAATCAGCCGAGCCAAGCTGCCGCGCCACCACCCAAGACTACTGTGGCAGCACCGGCAACGAGCCAACAGAGCCACAACGCGACGTCACTACCGACGACGACTGCGCCTGCGCCCGGGCCGGCAATAACCCAGCTTAGCCAAGCCGCGCCACCACCCACGAAAGCTGCGCCCACCGCCCCAGCACGGGCGACAAGCCAGCCGAGCCAAGCTGTGGCGGCGTCAGCAACGACAATTGCCCCCGCGCCGGCGACGAGCCCGCCGCCATCATCGAGAGCAGCTGCCCGGAGGCTCCCGCTGATCACTCCCATGCCCGCCGAGGCCGGCATGTCTGAGGCAGATTGGCGTCAAGCCCAGCAAGCACTCCATCGCCTGGGTTATTACCAAGGACACGTGGATGGCAGTTTCGGCCCATTGACGCGAGCAGCCATCCGGCGCTTTCAGCAAGATATAGGCGCTGAAAGCACCGGTTTCCTCACTGCAGAGGAGCTTACTCGCCTACTCGCGAAAAATCGCCAGAGTCGTTAGCGTGTGAACGTCGCCTCTATGGGGCGGATGGAGGGCACGGCTCCCAAGGCGCTCCGCCTCGGCGATGTCGCCGTTGAGCCAATGCACGAGCGCCAGCGCGAGGTCGTAATCGGCCGGGTAGAAGACGGCGAGATCCGTGATCCCGATCTTGCCTTCCTCGATCACCACCACGTTCCCGACGCGGCGTTCGAGGGCGTAGCGCTTGCGTTCAGTCATCTCCCCTCCCCTCCTCACCTGAGCGCCTACCGCCCTGCCTCCGGCGGCGAAGCCAGAAGGGCCGGCGATGGCGGCATTGTTCTGTCACCACCATCAGGGAACGAGCCTTTTTTATAGACGTGAAAAATTCTCGCCGGCTTGCTGGCCGGACTGGCCGGACCTGCTGGCGCTGATTCCGGGACGCACCACGAGCATTGTGCTGGCCGCTGGAACAGGCGGCTGACTTCATCGGAATCCGCAGCTACTTCGGGTTCTGCCAGACCCCGCGGGTGCTCACCTGGAAGCGTGGGTCCGCCGAAGATTACACTCGTATCTTTGGCGGCAGTGGGGGAATGGGCGCAACCGCTTCAAAGAACTACGCCATCGCGGCGTCACACAGTTCAGAGCAGCGGTCGCCGCCGGCCCGCCGACGGGAACCTGGCGTATGTCAGGGCACCCGGCGGTTCAAGCTGCCCTGCGCAACCACCACTTCGATTCCCTTGGTCTGCCCCGACTCTATGTTCCGGTGTCAGCTTAACTCGATCGAACCGCCGAGGTACGTGACCCGTATGCCCGGTGGTGTGGGAGGGGCGGCACCGCGAGGTACCCCCCTATCCCGATCAATGGCCCTTAGATTACCTCCGGACCAGGCGCTCCGTCCTGCCGCGGCATCACCCGCGGTGCCCCCTGAACAAATCCGACAATCCAGCGCGCATCGTCGATAAGAACCTCAGTGCTCTCGCGTACGAGGTTAAGCCGACTATGGCTCGTTTCTAGGAATCGGTCAGCCTCGGCTTGGGTCATGGTCCATGCTCGATGGGCGCGGTCCCATTTGGCGCGTGGGCATTGCTCGCGGCGAACGTCGACTAGCAACGGGCTCCACGCGAACCGAACGATCGGCATTGCGGGATCCTACTCAATCACTTCTGCATTGTGAATCCCTGAGATGAGGCATCATAGCGCGGCTGCTGGGAGCTTCTTCGTTTCATATCCTGATGAGGCCGAAATGGGTCCCGGCAGGATGGAGCGCCGATACGGCCATTATGCAGCTTCACGCGTGCGGCAGGCATGACCCGTACCGTGACGTTCCTATTCGGCGGCTTTGGCTTCCGTCGGCGGGTCGAAGTATCGACGGCGTACTGATCGGCGAATTTGGCCTCCCCGCCGAGTGTGGCAGAACGGACACTCGCGCACTCCATGGCTACCAGCCCGGCTTGTGCCGATTCCTCGCGGTTCGCTATCGGGGCTTCACCGCTCTCTGAGCGGCCCGCGCGGTCAACTGGGGCCGCGTGTGTTTCCTCCCGACTAACAACTTGGGCCTCTACCAACCGGTGAAGGCCCTTTTGTAAGTGAAGCGCCGAAGTCCGATTAAGGCCCATTTCGTTACGCGCGCACTTCGCAGGCGATGGCACCGAATTGCCTTCGACAATCGTTCTTCCCGCAGTCATTCTGCTTGCGCTGCGCTATCGCGCCGCTCCAGAGTGTCCAGGCGCCGCTGGCTCGACATGGTCGGGTTTTGGTATGCATCACCTCGCGGCGAGGGAATCCAGACTGACACGATGGAGGAGCACGGGCGGGCGATGGGTATCGTTCTGAGAACGCTGGCGTTCCGCGGCTCTCTGCGCGCGGCGATAATCCGCCGACTAGTCCGCAGTATGCCATTTATACCGTATCCCGAGCGGCTAGCAATCGATGCAGTAGAGCGACCATATTATGGCTATTGTGTGTTCCACGCAGCACGTTTGGCAAAGCAGCTTGGAATGCAAAAGATGAGCGTTATTGAGTTCGGCGTAGCCGGAGGCAACGGCTTAGTGAATCTCGAACAGCATGCCCTTGCAACCCAAAAACATCTAGGTGTGGATGTCGAGGTTTATGGCTTTGATACGGGCACAGGGTTACCGGAGCCGGTGGACTATAGGGACGAGCCCTACCATTGGCGCGGGGGGTACTTCGAGATGGATCAGGCTAAACTTCGTGCGCGCCTACGGTTTGCCAAGCTTGTCATCGGCAGAAT
Organism: Acetobacteraceae bacterium; assembly: GCA_019237355.1. Taxonomy (GTDB): domain Bacteria; phylum Pseudomonadota; class Alphaproteobacteria; order Acetobacterales; family Acetobacteraceae; genus JAFAHH01. The sequence goes on from JAFAHH010001040.1 coordinate 3,534, forward strand.
CTCCGAAACTCTGCCGGATTTCGTGCCTCATTACTCTCCCGCGCCAATAGGCGCACTGTGCATGGATCTCGACTACTATTCCTCGACGATGGAATCACTCCGGCTATTCGACGTGGCGCGAGAGCGCATCCTGCCTCGGGCCTTCATGTACTTCGACGACATCATCGGCCAAGAAGGCTGGCTTCATAGCTCCTTTACAGGCGAACGCCTAGCCATATCTGAGTTCAACGCGACGCACGAAGGCCAGAAGATCAGCAGAGACTTCCATCTTCAGGGAGCGTACGACTACCACGGCTCATGGCGCAACAATATCTACATTTACCATGACTTTTGTCACACGTCCTACTGCCAGTTCATCAATCAGGCGCACGATACGTCCCTATCTCTTGATAAATGACATTGACGTGTGGCACACCTGCGTGCGCCTGTCACCGTTCTATACACACTGAGGTTCATGGCTCCCTCATCGTCGCCCATCGTCCCTCTACCACCGAGACCGCGGATCGCGTTATCCGACTTGGGGAAATAGCATAATTGATGTGGCGATTAATTATGATTGCCGCTGCAGTTGGGGCCGCCATCGGATGGCTGCTCGCGGCTTTGACTGGGGAATCCAAATGGTGGGTCATCGGGTGGGCGATTGCCGGGGCGTGCGTCGCGGTCGAGATCCATCGCCGGCACACTCGTGAGTGACCTCCGGGCCGCGCTTCAGGAAATCCTCCGCCGGGCGAGGGACATCATCAGCGGCATCCGCCTGGTCGGCGTCCAAGGGCTGTTGCGTCCGGTCTCGGAACGGTCGCGGTGAAGGTCCTTGGCGTTCCGGCCGCGGCAGCACTGCTCGCGTTGTGCGGCAGCGCCATGGCCCGCCCGAACGCGTCTGGCATTTACGTAGCATCGGGGGGCGGCACTATAGAGACTATGCAGATCATCGATGAGGGAGATGGGGAGTTCGCCGGCAGCTACTCGGAATATGACGTAAACCACAACAAGCGTTACAATGGGACGATCAAAGGCGTCGTTGGAGATGACGGTTCCGTTGTAGCTTCGCTTAGCTGGGCTTTCTTCACAATCTCTCTAACCGGAACTTATCAAGACGGCGAGTTCCACCTAAAGTCAAGTTTTGACGATAAGCACGTATACTTCGTGCCCTACGGGAACAAGTAGGATCAGGGCGATCCACCACAGGTGCCGAACCGTTCGATAGTGCGGAATGCGCGCTCATGCTGCACGACGGCCGAAAGGAGGCGGCGGCCATCGGTTAATCTCCGTTGCCTGAGCCGCCTCGCAAGGGACCGCTTCTTCTTGGCGTACGGCCTAGCTAGTCAAGTTTCACCGGCCGCAACCTGGGGGAGGCAACCGCGCCTCCGGCGCGGTGTTACCCGCCTGCATGATTGCTTGACCTCCCTGGACCGCTCCGAAAGGGGCGGCTCTTTGTTGCCGATCTGCCTGTTGCGTTTGCTACGATGACACGCTGCGGATGGCTTGCGCGTCCCAGGCGGCGGGCCAGAATCCACAAATCTCTTGAACATGACGACTTCCATGCGCTCCGTCTTTGGCCGGGGCGCTTTCCTTTTGCACGCCGCTAACTGGTATTGCGACTGATAGCGTTGCGCGCGAGCACCACAGCGGCCTCCAGCACCCGCACCGTCGTAGGCCCTCCCCAC
>JAFAHH010000739.1 GCA_019237355.1 Acetobacteraceae bacterium
AGCCGGGACCCGTCTACCCGCGGCTCGTGCCGCTGAGAAGCGGACGCTGGCTTTCGCCAGCGAAGCGTTCGAGGAAGCCGGAACGCCAGCGGTTCTCGCCGCGAGCGTGAATGTCCCCACCGAGCGGGGATCTTTCCGGTATCGCGCCGGGGCCCGGGTACCTTATTGTTGATCGCATAAAACGGCAAAACTGGGGCCGTGGAGGATTTGACAGCCGCGGACGAAACAGAACCGGGGAGGGGCATGTTCCAGCAAATATTGAATCCGGCAGGAAATCTGTTCGTCACCTGGCTCATCGCGTTGGTGCCGGTGGCAGTGTTGCTGTTGCTGCTCGCGGTCTTCCAGGTTTCGGCCTGGCTCGCGACGTTGATCGGCTCGGTCGTGACTTTCCTTCTTGCCGCTTATGTCTGGCAGATGCCGGTCGGGCCAGGACTGCACGCCTACGCCCACGGCTCGGCGACCGGCGTTTGGAATGTGGATTGGATCACCTTCTGGGGCGTGGTGCTGTTTAACACCTTGCAGGTGACGGGCCTGTTCGAGCGGTTTCGCAGCTGGCTCCTGGCGCAGGGCACCGCCGATGTGCGTGTTCAGACGATTCTTTTCGCCTGGGCGTTCGGCGCGCTGCTGGAGGGGCTTGTCGGCTTTGGTTATCCGTGGGCGGTGGTTGCACCGATCCTCATTGTGCTCGGCATTCCCGATCTCGACGCGCTGCGCGTCGCCGCGATCGCGAACAACGCGCCGGTGTCGTACGGCGCGCTCGGTGCGCCGATCATTGCGCTCGCGGCAGTGACCGCAGGCACCCTGGGCATGCAGCCCAATGACCTGCTGCTGCCGTTTTCGAGCGCAGTCGGGCATATCGTCGCCATTCTGGCGCTGCTGCCGCCCTGGATACTGCTTTATCTCGTCAGCGGCAGACGCGGCATGGCCGAGGCTTGGCCGCTGGCGATTGTCGGATCGCTCGGCTATATCGCCGGCCAGCTGCCGGTCGCGGTCTATCTCGGGCCCTATCTGCCCGACGTCGCCGGCGCCATTGTCTGCTTCGCGCTGCTGCTGGGGCTGTTGCGCATATGGCAGCCGCCCAACATCGTGGGTTACGGCGACCGGCCGCTGACGGCCGCCGAGGCCGAGCGGGCGAACGCCGCCCACGGCCTCTCTGCCGGGCAGGTGCTCGAGGCCTGGATGCCGTTCGCGGTGCTGGTGATCGTCGTCGTACTGTGGACCGGCCCGTGGTCGCCGCTGCCCAAGATCAGCCTGTTCGCAGTGAGCGAAACCGCGGCGTCAGCGGTCGCGCCCGGAACCCGGGTGACAGCGACGTTCAATTTCGCGCCGTTTGTCGGCGGCACTGCGATCCTTGCCTCCTGGCTCATCGTCGCGCTGTTGCTCCGTCTCAGCCTGGCGCAGCTGGGCGAAATTTTCCGGCGCACTTGGCATCAGATGTGGGGGGCGTTGCTGGTCGGCGTCTTCATCTTTGGCCTTGCCTACGTCTACAATTACTCCGGCATGGCCGGGTCGCTGGCCTTCGCCTTTTCCAAGATCGGCTGGGCCTTTGTCGTTGTGGCGCCGGTCCTCGGCTGGATTGGCGTCGCGCTGTCCGGCAGCAACACCTCGACCAATGCGATGTTCGGCACGTTCCAGGCGATCGTCGGCAAGCTGCTGGGCTTTCCGCTGCTGCTCCTGCCGGCGCTCAACTCGGTCGGCGCCGAGATTGGCAAACCGGTGGCGCCGCAAACCGCCAGCGTCGGCGTCTCCACGACCCGCTTCGTCCGCAATGAGGGCGAGGTGATCCGCCACAATATGGGCTGGACCTTTGTGCTGCTGGCTTATCTGGTCGTGATCGGGATCGCCTGCTTAGGATTGTTTCCGGGCATCGCGGTGCTCCCCAAGTAACGACTTGAGCTTTTGTTGGATGGGTTGGGCTGGGCAAGAATTCGGCTAGTGTTGAGATTCGTTCAGAAGATTCAACCGGTTCTACCCTTATTGTCTTCCCGGCGAAGGCCGGGATCCATATCAGCCATGGGCACCGGCCTTCGCCGGTGTGACAAGGTTGTTGGCGGCAGCGTTGACCCGCCGCTCTTCTTGAATCAGGTGAATGACTCTGTGCACTAGCCAACTGGCCAATCCCTTGTGTCGTCATTCCCGCATAAGCGGGAATCCAGAGATTTCAGTCGCTTGCCTGGCCCCCCGCTTCGCGGGGGTGACGAATAACAGTTTGATGGGCATTCTTGCCCAGCCTCGTAAGCGAAACCGATCGACCTCGCTGGATCGGATCGCAGCGCGAGCGAAAACGAAGCTCGGC
>JAFAHH010000752.1 GCA_019237355.1 Acetobacteraceae bacterium
GAGCTCGGTTCGGATGCCCAGCATCCGGCACAGCGGGCGCAGGATACAGCCCGCTTCCGCCGACTCGGCCAGCAGCGCCGCCATCTCCGGGTCGGCCAGCAGCTGCTCCACCTGCCCGGCATAGGCCGCCGACTCCGGAACCATCCGCAGCCACCACCCAAACCCGCGCGGCAACCGGTATGGCTGGGGCCAGCTCGGGAGGCCGGGCATTTGTGGCAAATCCTCCGCCTCCCGGCTCAGGACAGGAGCGGCACGAACCCGGCCAGCGCGGAAGTCCGCCACCAGCGCTTCAAACCGGGCGGCTAGGCGCCGCAGTCGCGTCCAGGCCAGAAAAAGCACCGGCACATCCGGCCCCTCCTTGAGGCACCGCGCCGTCAGCGCCGCGCACAGCCCTGCGATGATCAGGGCCAGGCGGTGCGAAAGGCCTGTTGCGGGTTGAGAGGCGGCCAAGGACATGAACGAATAAAGAACACAGACGCGCAGAGGTGTCAAGACCTAATCAGCAAGACAATTCCGGTTAACCCCTGCGGCCCGGAGACGCCGAGAGCGCGATGGGCTTGAGGTGGACTCGGGTTCCCAATTCGCGGGCGAATTGGGGTCCCGCTCGCCGGAAACACTAGCAGGCTGCGGAAAAGGGTTGAAGTCGGTCGCACGAAAGGAGGCCAGGGGCTTTGCCCCTGGACCCCAGCAAAGGCAGAGCCTTTGCAATCCAATCACTTAGTGAATGGGATCAGCGGCCTTTCGGCCCGTCATGCGAACAGCATGCTCCCCGCATGAGGGGTCCAGGGCAGAGCCCTGGACTTCCTTTTTCAGCAGACTGCTAGAGCCGAGATGAAGCGCGATGTTTGTCTAGGGGCGGTAACGACCCGGGTGCACCGAGTGCAATCGAGTGTTGGTAGATGCACTCCAATGCCCTTTATGATGCCGAAATAGAACGCGTCCTACGCGGCATTATGCCAGACAGCGGCCTTCGCGTGGGACCCTGGGGGAATCAACCGGTGGCGCACGAACACAAACTTAGGCGTGTTTCACCCGGCGAACTCTACAGGTTGCTCGAGCAAGCGCAGGCGGAGCGCTGGTCGAAACTGGCTTTGGTCGGTCCTGGCCTACAACTCGGCAGCCGGACCCAGGCTTGGCCGGAATCGCTGCGGGCAGCAGACCGAGTTTTCCAGCTAATTGGCTTTGACATCGGACTGGCTGGCCGTCTCCGATCACTGACCGGACTTACCTCGCTCATTCTGGCGGGCAACAATATCGGCGATGACGGCGCCAGGGCGATCGCCGCGTCGCTGACCGGCCTCACGTCACTTAATCTCAGGGGCAACGATATCGGCCCTGACGGTGCCCGGGCGATCGCCGCGTCGCTGACCGGACTTACCTCGCTCAGTCTGGCGGGCAACAATATCGGCGATGACGGCGCCCGGGCGATCGCCGCGTCGCTGACCAGCCTCACCGCGCTCGGTCTGGGGGGCAACAACATCGGCGATGATGGTGCCAGAGCGATCGCCGCGTCGCTGCCCGGTCTCACCGCGCTCGATCTGGCGGGCAACAACATCGGCGCTGGCGGCGCCCGGGCGATCGCCGCGTCGCTGCCCGGCCTCACCGCGCTCGATCTGGCGAGCAACAACATCGGCGCTGATGGCGCCCGGGCGATCGCCACGTCGCTGACCGGCCTCACCGCGCTCGATCTGGGGTTCAACCAAATCGGCGCTGATGGTGCCCGGGCGATCGCCGCGTCGCTGACCGGCCTCACCGCGCTCGCTCTGGGGGGCAACAACATCGGCGATGACGGTGCCCGGGCGATCGCCGCGTCGCTGCCCGGCCTCACCGCGCTCGATCTGTGGAGCAACAAGATCGGTGATGACGGCGCCCGGGCGATCGCCGCGTCGCTGCCCGGCCTCACCGCGCTCACTCTGGGACACAACGATATCGGCGCTGACGGCGCCCGGAGCATCCTCGAGGCGTGGTCAACACGGAGCAGCAACAAGCTCCGCACGCTGGATCTCAGAGACAACGGAGATCTCGCTGGTCTACTGCCAAAGGAAGTGCTCGAGTCGACCGATGCCCAAGTCATTCTGGCCGCTTACCGGCGCTTTTCTGCTGCTCAGCAAGCCAAGACTCTCGTACCGCTCAACGAATTGAAGCTCCTTGTCGTCGGCAATGAAGCAGTCGGCAAGACATCCCTGCTCCGCTATGTGACAGAGGGCAAGCCACGCGACCCCAATGAAGCCAAAACGCCTGGCATTTTTCTGCATGAAAAAATCAATACTCGAGAGTGGTCCCCGGAAGATTGCGGGATGCAACTCAATGTTTGGGACTTCGGCGGGCAGGAGATGATGCGCGGCACCCACCGCTTTTTCCTGACGGAGCGCAGCCTCTACCTCCTGGTTCTCGAAGACCGGCGCCAGGACGACCGCTCAATCTACGACTGGATGAAAACTATTCGTAACCGAGGCGGAGACAGTCCAGTCATTGTCATTATCAACAAATCGGACTGCGGCAAGCAGGATCTCCGCCTCGACGAGCGGGGGCTGCAGGAAAGCTATCCGAATATTGTCGATTTCCTGCGAACCTCCTGTGACCCGGGTGAATGGGCAGCAGCGAGCATCGCGGCCCTGCGCCGGCAAATCGTCAGCGTCATCCTGACAGACCAGCGCCTAAAGCATATACGGGACGGGATCCCAACGAATTGGCTGGAAATCAAGCGCCAGGTGAGCGCTCTTGCAAGCGAGCGGTCGGTCTTGCCGCATTCCGATTTTGTGGGTCTCTGCGAGCACCCTGGCCAAGGCATCGAGCCGGTCCTCGATCAGGACGAGCAGCGCGCGCTCCTCCAGTTGCTCCACCAGCTTGGAACCATCGTCGCGCACGGACTGGCGCGGGGCGCCACTGCAGCCCGTCGCGAAGTGAGCCTACTCGATCCGAATTGGCTGACAGGGGCGGTCTACCGTATCCTCGAAAAGGCGAGCGCAATCGATCAAAACGGAGAATTCCTCCGTCAAAAACTGTCCGAATGGCTTGATCCTGGCCCATACCCTCCGGAGCGCCATGAATTCATTCTGGATATGATGCAGGACCCCGAGATCGGCCTTTGCTTCCGCGTGCCGACTCAAGGAGAAGAGCGCTACCTGGTTCCGGAAGCCTTGCCGGCCAGCCGCCCGGCCTGCCACGGCGAGCGCCCCGAAAACGTACTGCGCTTCCGTTACGTATATAACTATTTGCCGCCAAGCCTTGTGCCGCGTCTGATTGTCGAATCCCATCGCAACCTGTTGCCCGAAATGCCTCGCTGGCGGACCGGCGTTGTTCTTAGTACCCGCGATTGCAAAGTTTTGGTTATGGCGGACCCTGACAAGCGAAGGGTTGACCTGGAGGTCAGTGGCCCCGCTGCACTTCGCCGGGCGGCCCTCAACGTAGTTCTCAACGACCTGGAGGCCGTACACGCGCTGAACCCTGGAGCCGAGCCGGTGCCTCTCGTGCCTCTGCCCGACAATCCGGATGAACAGGTCGGGTACGTCCATCTCTTGGAGTTGGAGCACCGGTATGGCCGAGATCATAGGTTTTTGCCCGAAGGTTCCAAGCGTGAGTACGAGGTCAAAGAACTTTTGGAGGGCGTCCGCCGTGATCCCAACGCCTCCCCGGAACGGCCTTCTGTTGCCGGCAGTCTGGACAGGAGCTCAAGGCCGCATACTGTGATCCTGATTCATGGCGTTCGAACAACAGCGCTGTGGCAGAGCTCAATCAGGAGGGCTTTAGAGTAGCAAGGTTTCAAAGTCCAACCCACAAACTATGGCAAGTTTGACCTCCTGCGTTTCCTGTGCCCCGGGCAGTTCTTCCGTCGCCGGGCTGCAGATTATATAACAAAGCAGATCAGGCATACGATCCCGAGCAATGGGGACAGCCGCTGCTCCATTATTGCGCACAGCTTCGGAACGTTCATCGTTGCGAGCATATTGCGCAACCACACCGACCTGAAATTCAGAAAAATCATTTTCTGTGGGAGCGTTGTCCAGTATAAGTTCCCCTTCGAGGAATACAATCACCGCTTCGAAGGAGATCTGATAAACGAAATCGGCGCCAGGGACATATGGCCGGTGCTTGCAGAGGTCTTAACCACTGGATATGGCTCGGCTGGCACTTACGGCTTCCGCCGGCCAGGCGTCCGTGATCGATGGCACAACGGCACGACTCACAGCGCGTTTCTGAAACGAGATTTCTGCCTGAAATACTGGGTGCCCTATTTGCGCGACGGTCAAATCGTTGAAGATGATGAAGAGGTCGAGCCTCCGCCTTGGTGGCTTGGGATCGTAGCCACACTCCAGCCTCGATACCTGATTGCGGTCAGCGCCGCAGTACTTATCGTGTGGTTCTTAGGTCATCTTGTTCCAGCGTCATGGTGGCCGATTCATTATGTGACCTAGAGCAGATCGCGATCAGGTGGAACCGCCGAAGGCGATCCACATCGCGTGAATCTGCTCGCAAAACAAAGCTAGAGCGGTTCCACGTGAGTGGAATCCGCTCTAGGGCGAAGCAAGCGCTTCAAACTACGCGGCCGATCCGAGTCAGCCGGATTTATATCTATGCCAATCAGCCCCCGGCCGGCCCACGCGCCAGTTCATCGATCTTCGCCGCCATGATGAAGTCATTCTCGTGCAGACCTTTAATCTTATGCGTATGCAATGATATTGTCGCGTACCCCCAGCCGAAAGAGACGTCGGGGTGGTGCCCCTCGGTCTCCGCCAGCTCCGCCACTCTGG
>JAFAHH010000851.1 GCA_019237355.1 Acetobacteraceae bacterium
AAGCCAGTGTCTCTTGCAGCTCTTCGGGGCTGGCGAGGTTCAGCTCGTTTTCGGCCATGGCCGAGGCTACAAGTTAGGCGAGAACGAATCAAGAACCGGCTCGGACTAGGCTCAGATGCCACAATTAGGACCGGCGCACTGGGCGCCTCTTGTAAACAGCGCCCCAGGCCATTCCGCTTCGGTCGGAATAGAAGCGCGGTAGGAGCGTCAATGCAAAGGCAGCGGCGGCCCACTGCTTCATGCTCACTTGATAGGGCGAAGCGCCGCCTCGCTCGCACAACGCGCATGGGTGTTTCCCTGCGTGCGATAATACCCCTTGCCGCGCATCATCATGAAGCGGTTGCCAAAACTTACCAAAGGCGAACGTGAGCTTCTGGAACGAATTAGGCGGAACCCCGCCCTCGTGAAGACGACCATCATTCGTGACGGCCAGACGCGCACTATGAACGCGCTACTAAAGGCAGGCTACATCGAACCATGCCACCAATCTCAACACCTTCCCTGCCCCGAAGCAGAGGCGGATACCCTGCGCATCACCGATAAGGGAAGGGTGGCCTTATTGGGCTAATTTGCTGGGTGAGCCACGCCGGGTGCAGCGCCAAGCGGCTCCGTTCACGACGGATTAACATCGATGAAAGCGGCAGCGCTCATCATGCTGCTCATGTCATCGAAAGCGTTGATCGTAGGCTTGATACTCAGTTTTGGTTGCTGGTCGTGTGGATCGGCGTGCAATAGGGGCCCTGCTTTTGGGGTGATCGGCGTCCAGAAGGGACCCCCCTGGCGAAGAGGTTCACACAGGGCTCTCGAGAAGAATCGGGAGCCGAAGCTGGGATGCTGGTCGTGGAGACGATCGCCAAAATCCGCCGCGCGTACTTCGTTCAGGGAAAATCGATCAAGGCGATCTGCCGGGACCTGAAACTTTCGCGCAAGGTTGTCCGCAAGGTCTTGCGTTCTGGCCAGACGGAATTTCATTACAAGCGTGAAGCCCAGCCGTTTCCCAAGCTGGGCGCCTGGAAGGATGAGCTTGAGCGGCTGCTGGCGGCCAATGCAGCAAAGCCGCCGCGCGAACGCCTGACCTTTATCCGGATATTCGAGGCGCTGCGCGCCGCCGGATATGAGGGCGGCTATGATGCGATCCGGCGCTATTCGCACGGCTGGCATCGTGAGCAGGCGGCCGGTGCAGGGGATGCGTATGTGCCGCTGAGTTTTGCGCCTGGCGAAGCTTACCAGTTCGACTGGAGCCATGAGATCGTGGTGATCGCCGGCGCGGCGGTGACCGTGAAGGTTGCCCATTTCCGCCTGTGTCATAGCCGCATGCTGTTCGTCCGCGCCTATCCGCGCGAGACGCAGGAGATGGTGTTCGATGCGCATGACCGTGCATTCGCGTTCTTCAAGGGAGCCTGCACGCGCGGCATCTACGACAACATGAAGACGGCGGTGGAGACGGTCTTTGTTGGCAAGGACCGCGCCTTCAACCGCCGCTTCCAGCAGATGTGCAGCCATTACCTTGTCGATCCAGTTGCGTGTACCCCAGGAGCTGGCTGGGAGAAGGGTCAAGTCGAAAACCAGGTCGGCATGGTGCGCGAGCGGTTCTTCACACCGCGTTTGCGGGTGAAGAGCTACGAGGAACTGAACGCCTGGCTGATGGACCAGTGCATCGCCTACGCCCGCGCGCATCGTCACCCCGAGCTTCGGGATCAAACGGCTTGGGAAGTGTTCGAAGCGGAACGCCCAAGCCTGGTTCCCTATGCCGGCCGCTTCGACGGGTTCCACTCTATCCCCGCATCGGTGTCGAAGACCTGCCTGGTGCGGTTCGACAACAACAAATACTCGGTGGCCGCAAATGCCATCGGGCGCCCGGTCGAGATCCGCGCCTATGCCGACCGGATTGAACTCCGTCAGGACGGCCGGCTCGTTGGCGAACACCGCCGCGCCTTCGGCAAGGATCAGACGGTCTTTGATCCATGGCATTACGTGCCCATCCTGGCCCGCAAGCCGGGCGCACTCCGAAATGGTGCACCATTCAAAGATTGGGTTCTGCCGGCCCGTCTCGATCGCATCCGCCGCAAACTCGCCGGCACCGCTGATGGCGACCGGCAGATGGTCAAGATTCTCGCCGCGGTGCACGATGGCTTGGCGGCGGTTGAAGACGCCTGCGGCGAGGCTTTCCGCCAAGGTGTCTACTCCCCCGACGTGATCCTCAACATCCTCGCTCGCCGCCGGGAGCCGGTTTCTCCAGTAACGATCATGACGCCAGAGGCGCTGCGGTTACGGCACGAGCCGGTTGCCGATTGCGCCAGGTACGACGGCCTCAGGAGAGCCTTGTGATGGAGCGTTCCGCGATTCTCGCGGCCATGAGCGAGCTGAAACTCTATGGCATGAAGGCGGCATTCGATGAGATCCTCGCCACTGCCGTGAAGCGGCAACACGAACCGCAGCGCATCATTGGAGATCTGCTCATCGCGGAGATCAACGAAAAGCAGGCCCGCTCTATTAAATATCAGATCACGATTTCCAAATTGCCGCTGGCCAAAGATATCGGCGATTTCGCCTTCAGTGGATCGCCCATCAACGAAACACTCGTGCGCGATCTGGCTGGCGGGAACTTCCTCGCCCATCAACGCAACGTGGTATTTGTCGGCGGAACGGGGACCGGGAAAACACATCTTGCGATCGCGATCGCGCGCGCCTGCATCCGCGGCGGAGCTCGCGGCCGCTACTTCAATGTTGTCGACCTGGTAAACAAGCTCGAGGCGGAGGGACGCGCCGGGCGGCAAGGCCGCCTCGCGGACCATCTCTGCCGCATGGATTTCGTCATCCTTGATGAGCTCGGCTATTTGCCCTTCGCGCAATCCGGCGGTCAGCTCTTGTTCCATTTGATCAGCCGGCTGTACGAACAGGCTTCTGTTATCGTCACCACCAATTTGGCATTCGGCGAATGGCCGAGCGTGTTTGGCGGCGATGCCAAGATGACCACCGCGCTCCTCGACCGCCTCACCCACCATTGCGACATTATCGAAACCGGAAACGAAAGCTGGCGCTTCAAAAACCGCGCCTAATCCACTCCCCAGATTTCACCCCCGCTTGCACCGGTGGGTCCACAGGGACCCCCCACGCGCCGCTGCGTCAGCCTCGTTGCCGGGCAATCCGCGGCGCGCGGGTCCCCCCTATGGGACTACCGGCACAAGCACCCCCAGGGGGGTCCCTTTTGGACGCCGATCCGGGGTCCCAATTCGACGCCGATTGACACTGGTCGATCATTGGAGCGCTCGCATGGCTCATCGTGCGCATGTAGGCTGATCTGATCCGCGATCCTCGCGGCGTCCATGCAGCTTCCAGCCTTGTTCCGCGATTTAGCCGTAACTCCACCTTAACTCGCATCATTTAGGCCCTCGCGCGCGACGCAAGGGAGCCGCGAGATTGAGCGAAGAATTATTCCGCCGTCCGTTTATAGACTGATCGTGCAAGTTCCGCTGAGGGGTCGCCTACCCTACAATCACCTCCGTCCCCTCCGTTACCGCGCCCTTTGTCGCCCGACGCGAGCGCTTCAGAGATGTTCTTCGCCTCATCATGCACCAACGCGTTACCGCAAGGAAACATGCAAATGGACGCCGCACCCGCAACCACACAGCTCGAACACGCACCGATCGCGCAACTATCCCCGGCGCGGCGGCGGTATCATGAGATCGACGGGCTCCGCGGCTGGGCCTGCATGTCGGTCATGCTGTCGCACCTGTTCTTCGGCGTGTTCATCAAGGCCGAGCCGCCGTTCATCGCGCCGCAGTGGCGTTACATCCTGATGGAGCCATTCCTGGGTGGCACGCTGGCAGTGGCCGTGTTCTTCATCCTGTCGGGCGACGCGCTGTCCGCGCCCTACTGGACACGCCCCTCGCGCACCTTCCTGGTCCGCCAGACGGTCAAGCGTTACGTGCGGCTCACGGTGCCAATCCTTGGTGCCTCCACGATCGTGTTCGTGCTGATCAAGGCGGGCCTGACGTTCAACCACGAAGCGGCCCCGATGCTTCACGTCGAGGATTGGCTTGGCAATTTCCTGCGCGGGAGGTTCAGCATCATCGACCTGCTACGCTTCTCCGGCGTCACTGTTTATTTCCAAGGTCCGACGGAGCGCGCCCTGCTCCCGTTCCTGTGGATAATGCGGCTCGAGATGCTGGGTTCGATGCTGCTGCTGGTCTATTTGTTTGCGGATTACCAGATCCGTCGGCGCTACGCGGCAATCATTTTCATGTTGCTCGTCTGCCTGGCCGACGACTCCATGCTGACCTGCTTTCCGATCGGCATGCTGTGCGCACTCGCCCGGGCGCGCGGCGGCTTCGCCTGGCTGCAACGGCAGAAGCTGACAGAGCCGATCGCGCTGATTGGCTTCGCGCTTGCCTTGGTGATCGGCACTTACTGCAACCGCGTCTGGCAAGGCTTTCTGTTGCCCTCGATCGTCGCCGGTGGCGTGGTCGTGACGTCCGTTTACGCCAGCCGCACGCTCATCCGGTTTTTCTCGATGCCGCTGTCGCGCTGGCTTGGGCAAATCTCGTTTCCGATCTTCCTGCTGCATTTCGCAGTGATCGTCTCGTTCACCTCGGGTGTGGCATTGCTGGCACACGAGCACGGCCTGCTCTCGCCCCCGATGATGTGGCTGATCGTCGCCGCTTCGGCGGCGTTGTGCATCTTCATCTCGCGCCTGTTCCTGCCGGTCGAGAGGTTTTCCGGCCGCGCCGGTAACTGGACCTGCGATCTGATGATGCGACCCGAGATGCCCGAGCGGTCGACGTTGCAGAGCGCGACGTAGGGAACCTGGAGCTTGGCCTATCGCAGGAGATTCATCGTCGCCCTTGATTCGACAATCAGCCTGTCCAGGACCGACCTGCGCCGCGACAATCTGGATGGTTCCGTATTGGCTCATTCAGGAATGCTCGAGAGCGAGAGCCACGGTAAGGCGAGATGTGAGCCGGTTCACAGCGCTTAGGCCGAGGAATATGCTTTTGTCCTATGCCTTCCCACGCGGGGTGCAGATGCGGTTCAAATCGCGGCAAGTCCCGGCCTATCCGTTGCGCATTTTTGCGCTGGGTTGGTTTGCGTTCTCATTAGCAATCCTGGCGATTGACACCTTGGTTATCGCATTCCACCCGTTCGGAAAATGGGAATTCGTTGCTGTAATCGGGGCGCCGTTGGCCAATCCAGAGATCGCGCTTCAGCGCAGCATGAGCCGGGTTGATGCGGCGATGGCTACGCTGGGCGGTATGAGCGTATCCGGCCGTCCAGTAGGCAAGTAGTTCCGGCAGAACTACAGAAGCCGGTATCTTTGAACTGGAGAGGCCCACTAGACGAAGTAGCTCGTGCCCTAGCTAATCAGGTTGGATATAGGTTTACCGTAACTGGCCAGGCCATATCGCCAATCCCAGTATCGGTAGACGCTAACAATCAGTCGATAGTCGATCTATTTCGATCCTTGGGCTCGCAAGCTGGATCAAGAGCTACGCTGGTAGTTGATGCCCAGAACCATGTTGTGGCGGTTCA
>JAFAHH010000882.1 GCA_019237355.1 Acetobacteraceae bacterium
CAGAAGTTCCAGCGACACTGGCTACTGAGGAAGTTGCCCAGGTGATAGCTCCGGGCCACGATGAATGCTCCGCCGCCCCAGCTCCCTCCTGCTGAGAGCCTCGGGACGGCAGAACCCAAGCTGATGGCTTGCCTGAAAATCTGACGGAGGCGGACTTGGCCCGATACGTGGCCGGCCACTGGTCGATGTGATACGGTTGCGGTAAGCTCAATAGGGTGTGCTATGGGCGGGCTGATCGGGATCTTCGCGGTTATGGCTTTCTGCTGGTTTGCAGCCGAAGCCGCACTCGCCCACGCCTTTCTCGAAAGCGCTCAACCTCGCGTTGGCGATACGGTGAAAAGCAGCCCGTCTCAGATCCTGCTCACGTTTACCGAGGACGTTGAACCGGCGTTCAGCAAGGTTGTTGTGCGAGACGCCAATGGCGCCCGTGTCGATACGGGGCAGATGCACCCAGCGCCGGACAGCGCCAAGGAGTTAATAGTTCCGTTGAAGCCGATCTCGCCTGGCACGTATCGGGTGGAGTGGCACGTAACCTCCATCGATACCCACAAAACCGAGGGTAGCTATACTTTTACAGTGGCGCCATGAATGCGATGGCCGGTGCTGCTTTGGCCTTCGATCTGGGTCCGCGGGCTCTGATCATCGCGCTGGTTCGCGGCATGTCGGTCGCGGCGGCATTCTCTCTGCTCGGGACCCTGGTGTTTGCAATTGTTCTTTTGCCAATGATAATGCCAACTGCACCGGCGCCGGTCGCGGATTTGCATCACCCGGTGCTAAGGCGCCTCCTTTGGATCAGCATTAGCGTAAGCGGCAGCGCCTTGCTCGCTTGGCTAGTGCTCGAGGCTGCCGACCTCGCCGAGGCGGAGAGTATTGGCCAGGCCTTCGCGACTGTACCGAAGGTACTATTGGTAACCGTATTTGGACATGTCATCGCTTTACAATTGCTAATGCTCGCGGCAGCCACTCTTATCCTAGCCGGCCTTCGCCAGCGATGGGGATACATCCTAGCGGCCGCGTTTGCGGCGATCCTCGTCGCCTTGGAGGCGGGCCACACCCATGCTCTGGCCATGCATTTTGGTCCGAGTTTCTTGCTTGCCTCCCAAGTGGCGCATTTGCTCGCGGGCGCGGTCTGGCTGGGTGGGCTGCTCCCATTGCTGCTCTTCGTGCATGCTTTGCCCGTGTATTCTGGGGCGAAGCTGGCCTGGCGTTTCTCGCCTATCGGGGCGGGGTGCGTGCTCGCGTTGGCAACAACCGCGTCGTATCAAGGCTGGGTGCTTGTGGGTGGTCTTCGGGGTTTGTCGACAACGGCCTACGGATTGATGGCGTTGGTTAAAATTTCCCTATTTTTCGCGCTGCTGTGTTTCGCTGCGATCAACCGGTTCTATTTTACGCCCGCGCTTAGCGGCGGCCGGGCGGAGATCGCTAAGTCGCGGATTGTGTTCAGCATTGGTGTCGAAGCGGGGCTCGGGCTTTGTATCGTCCTCGCGGCTGGGGTACTCAGCACGCTCCCGCCCGGCATGCATATGAATATGGAAATGTTCCGAGAAAGCGTGCGGTATGCGCGCCTCTTCCCCTGACCAAGCATGAGTTTTAGAGTTCTGCAGCATGATGGCTTCGATCTGAAGCCACCATGCTCTAGATCGGGATGACTCTAGGTGAAGTCATCCCGCTCTATTGGACTTTGGCTTCAGAGCGCGATTCAGGCTTTCCGGCGATTCCGCCTCAAGCCATCGCGCTCTAATGTTTGTTATTGCGTTTTCTTCTGCCCGTCGGGCCCAAACTGCGCTAGATACGCGATGAGGTTCTTTCGTTGGGTAGCATCTTTCACCCCAGCAAAAGCCATTTTGGTGCCGTGTACCACCCCCTGCGGATTCTCGAGATAGGTATTGAGCTCCTCTGGGGTCCAGGTAAGGCCCGAGTTCTTGTTTGCCGGAGAATAGTTGTAGCCCTCAACCGAGCCGGCCTTCCGTCCTACGACGCCATTCAGTTCCGGCCCGATCCCGTTCTTTGCGCCCGGCCCTATCTGATGGCAGGCCCGGCAAACAGTAAACACCTTCTCACCGGCCGCTGCGTCTTGGGCGTAGGCTGGAAAAGCCAAGCTAGCCGCCATCAGACCTGCTATGAGTGCCACGCGCATTCCGAACCCTCCTCTCTGTTTTTGCCGATCAGACGACGTTCAGCTTCACGTCAACGTTGTTGCGGGTCGCATTGGAGTATGGGCAAACCTGGTGGGCCTGCTCGACCAGCTTCTGTGCCTCCTCACGCGGCAGGCCCGGCAGGGAGACATCCAAGGTTACCTCCAGACCGAATCCCCCTTCCGAACGCGGCCCGATGCCGACAGTGGAGGTGACTTTGGCATCGGACGGAACTTTTGGTCCGCCTTGCGAGGATACGAACTTCATGGCGCCGATAAAGCAAGCGGCATAGCCAGCGGCGAACAACTGCTCAGGATTATTCCCCTGGCCGCCACCGCCGCCCAGTTCCTTTGGGGTTGCAAGTTTTACCTGAAACGAGCCGTCTTTCGTGCGCGCCTCGCCATCCCGGCCGCCCGTTGCTTCGGCTGAAGTCCGGTACTTCACGTCTACAGGCATGCTTCCTCCACTTCAGGTTTGGTTGCTCGGTAACACTTTATGCGCGCTCGGTTGCGCGGCCTGGCACCGTCTCACGGGTTCCTGGCAGGGTCAACTGAGCGCATTTGATCGCAGGCTGATTCTCCTCCTTAGGTTGAACAACTCCGATAAGTGCGGCCTCGTATCCCTCGGCCCGTAGCTCCGCAACGCACGCCGAGGCAGAATCCGGAGCAAGCCCGGCGAGCAACCCGCCCGAAGTTTGCGGATCGACGAGCAGCGGGTCGACGCCGGTCCACAGCCGGGCATTCTCCGGCGCCAAGCTACTGGAAATGCCTCGTGCTGCAAGCGCCCGTGCACCCGGTAGCACCGGCACCCGGGCCGGATCGAGGCAGGCACAAACGTCCGAGGCTTGGATCATTTCAAGCAAATGCCCCATCAGGCCGAAGCCCGTTATATCGGTGCATGCGGTTACGCCGAAGTCGCGCAAAATACGCGCTGCGGCTGCATTGGTTTGCACCATGGAGGCGATCGTTGCCTTGAGCCAACGGGCCTTGGCGAGCCCGCGCATTTGCCCAGCGAGCACGATCCCCGTCCCGAGCGCCTTCGTAACGATCAACAAATGACCCGGTTTCAGACCCGATTTGCGCCACAAGCGCCGCGGCTCGGCCAAGCCGGTTACGGCGAAGCCCAGGGCGGGCTCTGCTGCCTCGCCGCTATGTCCGCCGACCAGGGCGCAGCCATCCTGGTTCAGCACCTCGGTGGCGCCCTGCAGCATCGCCGATAGGTCAGCGCCCATTTTGGCGCCGGTGCTGTAAGGTACGCCGGCCACGGCGAGCGCTGTCCAGGGCGAGGCTCCCATCGCGTGTAAGTCAGAGAGGGCGTGGGCGGCAGCGATTTGGCCAAATACGTATGGGTCATCGAGAAAGGCGCGGAAATGATCCACGCTCTGCACGACTGCCATACCCGGCGGCGGTAACGCCGCTGCTGCGTCATCGGGCGCGTCGAGCCCGATGAGTAGTCCCGCACTCCGATGCGATGTGACCGATGCTAGGGCTTGCGCCAGTACCGCCGAGCCGACCTTGGCACCGCATCCCCCGCATCGCATCGAATCCTCGTCCATGGGCGGCATGCGGGACTGGATTTGCTGATACATACGCATCCAGCGCCGGTCGATATGATCCTTCCAGCGCCAGATGAGCCGGCCCGCTAGGGTGATTCCGTTCCGCCACGCGACCGCCCGGCCGTTCCCCAGGCCAAGAATGACCAGCGCCTCGGATTGCGGCTTCCAGGGCCGGAGGGGCCGGCCCCGTGCAGCGCGGCGCAGATTGGCCGCAAGCGGCCGTCCGGCCCGCACTGCCCAGACGCCGGCTTTCGGCCGGGGCGCGCCCTCGATCGCCGCGCAATCGCCTGCGGCGAACACGCTGGGGTGGCTGAGGCTGCGCAAGCACGGGTCAACCCGAACGCAGCCCGCTTCGTCGCAGCCGATGCCGCTGGCGGCGAGAAAGGCGGGCCCCTTGACGTGGGTGGCCCACAGGGCGGCGCCGGTCTCCAGATAGCTGCCGTCTGAGAGCGGAACTTTTCCCTCGCGGAGCGGGCCGGCCCGCACGCCACAAACGAGTTCGATCCCCATCTCGGCCAAGGCGGCCCGGGCAATGGCTCGGGCGCGGGTCGGGGCCTCGGGCAGCGGCTCGCTTTCCGCGCTGATGAGGGTTATCGGCGTGCGCCGGCCGGGTGCGGATGCGCGGAGGCGGTGCGAAAGGGCAAGCGCCAATTCTGTGCCGGCCGGCCCCGCCCCCACCACGGCCAGCCGTCCGGTTGAGTTTTGCTCCACGGCGGTGAGGCGCTCGAGAAATTGGCCGATCGGTTTCACGGGGATGCCGCCGCAGGGCGGCATGGCGGGCACGCCTCCTACATCAATCGAAAGCAGATCGTAGGGCAGATCGGGCCGGCCGCAGACCGAAACCCTGCGCCCCACCGGATCGATACCGGCCGCTTCGGCCATGATCAGCCGGGCCCGCGCCGCCGCGGTCAAAGGCGCGAGATCGATATGGGACTCGTCGAACCCGTACTCGCCGCGTATGAGTCCGGGTAGCATACCCGAG
>JAFAHH010000904.1 GCA_019237355.1 Acetobacteraceae bacterium
GGCGTCGGGCACGAGGATGAAACTGTCCAGCACGCCGCCGCGCGCCCGGTAGTCCGCCGTCTGCCCCGCCCATTCGTCCACCAGCCGTTCGCCGGATCGGTAGGCGGCAGCCGCCACGACGCTGCGCCCCTTCGCGCGCCCGACGCCCTTCACGCTGCAATGGTAGAACCCGGCGGCGGTCACAGCCCCGCCAGTCCAGCGCCGCGCCGCGCTGGTCGCAGGGCTGGGGGGCGAACGCCCCCTGCCGCACGGAATTCAGCAGAGCTGAATTCCATAAGTGCGCCCTTCTCCCTTCGGTCGGTGGGATCGTGGGACGATCTCTCCAATGCGGCCCCAATGTTCTGACTGGCGTTTCTGCGGCGGCGGTGGGTTCTTTACTTTGGATGGGAAACTGCCGATTTTTAGCGATCCCGCGAAGATGATTCGCCCGGAGCAAGTCACCATGCCGCGACGTATCCGGATCGATCCCGATCACCTGCAAACGCTCGAACAGCGCGCCAACAACGCCATGCGCAAGTTTCGCGCCGCCATGTCCGCACAGAAGGATCAAGCCCGCGCCGACGATGCCCGCCGCAAGATTATCCAAGGCGCGCTCTGTGAAACCCATGCCCTCGCTAATCGCGGCTCCGACTTCGCCGCTGTCTATATCGGGCTGCTGAAAGATTACGTCCGGCCCGAAGATCGCTGGCTGTTTGGCGATGTGTTCCGCGCCCTGCTCCCGTCCGCAGAGGCCGAAAAGCTACTGGCCGAAGGGGACGCTGCCCGCCTTGCCGCCGAACGTGCCAGACACGACGCCAAGGCCGCCAAAGCAAATTCCGAGCCTGCTCTCCCCAACGCCGAACCGTCGCAGCCTGCCAGTCCCGCCGCTGATATGGCCCGACGCTAAAGCGTCGTGCCATGCGAGAGGCTCTGCCTCTCGCGCTCTCCGGGATATATTTGACCGAGAAAATGATCGGTGGTTTTAGGGATTCACAGCCGCCTGATTCTCGCTTAGCATCCGTTCCGCAGTTCAAGCGGGGGACCGCTCCAAACTGCCGAGAAAATGAGGGCCGGTCTGTTCTGCACGGACTGGCCCTTTCCGTTTCTAGCCCCCGCCCCATAGCCGCCAGCGCCGTTTTGTCGGGGGTGGCTCCTGCACAACAGGTTCGGCAACAGGTCGCTGAACAGTAAGCAACAGCCTTTCAGCCGCCGAACGCCAACGATCACGGTCCTCGCGCATATCTGCAATCTCGTCCTTGAGTTCAGCTAACCGTTGCGTTGCTGCGTCCAGCTTCGCTTGCAACTCCCCGTTTCCATGCCCGTTGCCTAGTGTTGCGCGCATGGCGTCGTTCACCTGTTTCTCTGCAACAGGGGGGTAAACCCGATGCAGTTCTGCCGGGTCGATTTTGAATGAGCCGTCTGGCTGCTTCTCGGCTGAAATCGTCCCATTTTTGATCGCGCGTGAGAGGGCCGCCTTGCTCATGCCGGTGGCCTTCGATGCTTCGCCGAGGGTGTAATACATGGGGTTGCAAAGTGTTCAGGATAAACAGGAGGTTTACTGTTGCGCTGTAGATTTCTGATTCGCAACCCTTTTATTCAAAAGCTGTTCTTTGTTCGGAGCCGGAAAACGCCGTTCTTCGTCCCGTCGCCTGCGGACCGAACCCCGGAACGCGCGCAGCCGGTCAAGGGACCGAAACGTTAGCGAAGCTTGGCGGCTTTGCCGCCTAGCGCAGCTTATGTTTCGCAGCGCCTTGACGGGCGAGCACGTGAAGGGACGCTAGGGCAGGAGAGGGCGCACACGGCGGGAATTATCGTCAACTGACGAAAATAAGAGCAAGCCTCGGCGTTGCCGACCGGATCGACGGCAATTTTCTTGGTCAAATACATCCCGGGGGTCAGCGAAGCGAAGGGGGCAGAGCCCCCTTCTCAACATGGTTGCGCGCCTGCGTTGGCGCGCTACGCATTAGTCACGCCCGCAAAGCAGGCGTGACGATCCAATCGCGCCTTAGCGCGATTCAATTTTGTTCCTGCATTAGCCCTCTGAAATCGAAGTCAGGTGCTGTGGTGAGCCGTCCATTGGGCTTGGAGGAGGGCTGTCCGCTCCTTGGCAACCTTCGCCAGGCGGTTTTGGGCTGCTCGTAGTTCTGTAGAACTAACGTTGGGTGGTAATCCGTGGCATTGGTTGGGTTTGGAAACCGTAACGACCTTGCCGCGTTCACGCCATAGTGTGCGCATGGTGCGCACAACCGTCGCTATCGTTCCGGTAAAATCCATAATCAGCGTGTAAAGGTTGGCGCGGCGCACGACGTGGCCGGACGTGTCCTTGTCGCTGGTATTCTTCCATGTGAGCGCGCCCTT
>JAFAHH010000004.1 GCA_019237355.1 Acetobacteraceae bacterium
GTGGTCACCCGATAAAATTGTGCACGCTGGTTCTGCGGCTCCGGCCCGGGAGCAAATGGCCGGTGATTTTGGCGGCCAACCGAGACGAGCGGGTTGATCGCCCCTGGGATCCGCCGGGCGCATACTGGCCGGGTCAGCCGGACGTGACTGGCGGGCGCGATCGTCTCGGCGGCGGCACCTGGATCGCGGTCAATGGGCATGGAGTGGCGGCGGGCGTTCTAAACCGCCAAGGCAGCTTGGGGCCGGCACCAGGAAAGCGGAGCCGAGGCGAGCTCCCGTTGCTCGCCCTCGCACACCGGGATGCAAACGAGGCCGTTTCGGCCATGCTTAAGCTGGATGCCGGAGAGTGGCGGAGCTTCAACCTTGTGATTGCGGACCGAACAGGGGCCGTGTTCTTGCGTGGTCTGGGCTACGGCCAGCCCGAGGCATGGCCCTTGCAACCCGGTACCCACATGGTCACGGCGCACGACCCCGATGATTTCGGCAGCCCCCGGATTGCCCGGCATTTGCCCCGGTTCCGGGCAGCATCCGACCCTACCCCTTGCGATTGGAACGGGTGGCGCGACATATTATCCGACAGATCAGGTCCTGCTGGGAGTGAGATCAACACCCCGAGCCGCGAAGGGTTCGGAACCGTATGCTCCTCGCTTCTTGGGATACCAGCCCGAGGCGAGCCTTTTTGGCTTTTTGCCGCGGGGCCGCCCGATATGTACCCGTTTCGGCCGGTTTGGCTAACCAGCTCACAGCCCAGCTTCGCGTAACCAAACCTACCAGGGCTGGCCTCCACTTTGCTATAGGGGCTGGGCTGCCTTAGGAAGAGCACGAAATGGCCCGCCGCCGACAGCTGTACGAAGGAAAGGCCAAGATCCTCTTCGAGGGTCCAGAGCCCGGCACCCTGGTCCAGTATTTCAAGGACGACGCGACCGCCTTTAACGCCCAGAAGAAGGGCGTGATTACCGGAAAAGGCGTCCTGAATAACCGGATCAGCGAATATCTCATGCTGCGGCTCGGGGAGATTGGGATCCCGACCCATTTCGTCCGCCGCCTGAACATGCGGGAGCAGCTTATCCGAGAGGTGGAGATCATTCCCCTCGAAGTTGTGGTGCGCAACATCGCCGCGGGAAGTCTCTCAAAGCGGCTGGGCATCCCGGAAGGGACCCGGCTGCCGCGCTCGATCATCGAATACAATTATAAGAACGACCAGTTGGGCGATCCGCTAGTGGCGGAGGAACACATTACCGCATTTGGCTGGGCCACGACCCAGGATATGGATGACATCGTGGCCCTTAGCTTGCGCATCAACGATTTCCTCACCGGGCTATTCCTGGGCGTCGGCATCACCCTGGTCGATTTCAAGCTCGAGTTCGGCCGGCTATGGGAAAATGAAGAGATGCGGATAGTGCTCGCCGACGAGATCAGCCCCGATAATTGCCGGCTGTGGGATTCGAAAACAAACGAGAAGATGGACAAAGACCGCTTCCGCCGCGACTTGGGCAAGGTGGAGGAAGCGTATCAGGAAGTAGCCAAGCGGCTGGGCATATTACCGGAAGCCGGCGTGCGCGACCTGCGCGGGCCGGAAACGATGCAGTGAGTAGACCGGGCCGTGCGGGTGATCATCACGGTTATGCCGAAGCCCGGGGTGCTTGACCCGCAGGGCCGGGCCATTGCGCGGGCGCTGGGCGGGCTTGGATTTGAAGGGGTAGGCGAAGTGCGCGCTGGCAAGGTATTCGAACTCGATCTGGCCGAAACGGATCGCGAGCGGGCGCAGGCGGCGGCGGAGGAAATGGGGCGCCGGTTGCTCGCCAACACGGTGGTTGAGAGCTTCCGGGTAGCGGTGCTCGGGTGATGCGCGTGATCGCGGTCCTCCTCTTTGTTGCTGGGCTTGGCGCCGGTCCGGCGTTTGCCTGGACGCAAGTGAGCAGCCAAGACCTCGCTGCTGCATGCCATTCCACAGAAGCGCCGAAGCGCGCCTTCTGCCTGGGCTATGTTAGCGGCATTTACGACCTGCAATTCGTGCTCAACCCGCCCGCGGGGATCTGCCCGCCGGCTAATTTCAATCCCGACCTTCTGGCCGAGGTGGTTACCGCGTATCTCGACACGCACGAAGAAGGTCCCGCCACGACGGCAATCGGCCAAGCCATCGTGCGGTTCTTTCCCTGCCCGGCCGGGGCGCAGCGTCGATGAAGGCGGGCATTGCGGTATTTCCCGGGATCAACCGGGAGCGCGATATGGCGATCGCGCTGGAAGGTGCGACTGGCCATAAGCCGCGAATGATTTGGCATATGGAGACCGATCTGGACGGCCTCGATTTGGTGGTACTGCCGGGTGGATTCAGCTACGGCGACTATCTGCGGTGCGGGGCGATTGCCGCCCAATCTCCGGTGGTTCGGGCGATACAGGATTTTGCGGCGCGCGGCGGCTACGTTTTGGGCGTGTGTAACGGGTTCCAGATCCTGACTGAGGCGGCCATGCTGCCCGGCGCCCTGCTGCGCAATGCCGGCCTGCGGTTCCTTTCCATGGATTGTTTTTTACGAGTCGAGCGGGCCGATACCGCTTTCACCCGGCACTACCACCGCGGCCAGATATTCCGGGCGCCGATGGCCCATGGGGATGGGAATTACTTTGCCGATGACCACACCCTGGATCGCCTGGAGGGCGATGGGCTGATTGGCTTCCGCTACGCGACCGCCAAGGGCGAGGTTACCCCGGAGGCGAACCGAAACGGTAGCGCTCGGAACATTGCGGGGGTCTACAGCCCCAATCTTCGGGTGCTCGGCTTGATGCCGCACCCGGAGAATTTGGTTGATCCG
>JAFAHH010000206.1 GCA_019237355.1 Acetobacteraceae bacterium
TGACCGGCGACGTTCTCGGTCGTAACCACCAGCATCCCTCGCTCCATCGCAGCAATGCTGCGCACGATGTAACCGAGGAGTGCTTAAATTCTGCGAATAACGGAATGACTTGGGCGCTCAGCCGGTACCCGCGCCGGGCCCAGGTACGGTCGAAAGCCACCATGGAACTCGTCCGGCTCAATCAATAAGATCGTCACGGCAGGGGTCGCGGCCCGACTGATGAACAAAGGGAGGCAACAATGAGATTAAAACGGCATGCCGTCATGATGGCCAGCGTATTGCTGGCCGCGATAACGGCTGGCGGAACGGCCTCAGCCCAGAAGTCGGGCGGCATCCTCAAAACTTATGACCCCGACAGCCCGGGAGGCTTGTCGATCCAGGAGGAGGCCACAGTCTTTGCCAGAGGACCGATGGGAGGGGTGTTCAACAATCTGATCATGTTCGACCAGCATGTGCCGCAAAACAGCCTGGAATCCATCGTGCCCGATCTGGCGATGAGCTGGGAGTGGAACGAGGAAGGGACCGAGCTGAGTTTCCAGCTGCGCCAGGGCGTCAAATTTCATGACGGCAAGCCGTTCAGCGCCAAGGACGTCAAATGCACCTGGGACCTGCGGATGGATCTGGCGCCGCAGAAGCTGCGCATCAATCCGGGCAAATCAGCGTTTTACAACCTCGCCGAGGTGACCACCAACGGCGACTGGGAGGTCACTTTTCATCTGAAGCGGCCGCAGCCCGCCTTCCCGATGCTGATTGCCGGCGACTCCTCAGGGATCTATCCCTGCCACGTGCCGCCCGGCCAGATGCGCCAGCACCCGATCGGCACGGGCCCGTTCAAATTCGTGGAATACAAGCCCAACGAACACATCAAGGTGACGCGCAACCCGGACTACTGGAAACCCGGGCGGCCCTATCTCGACGGCATCGAGTACACGATCATCAAAGATCTGGCGACGGCCAACCTGGCGTTCATCGCCGGGAAATTCGACATCACCTTCCCATTGGGCGGGCTGACGATCCCCCTGATGAAGAATATCGAGAGCCAGATGCCGCAGGCGATCTGCGAACTCAACTCCGGGGAAGGCATCAACCGCCATCTGCTCGTCAATTATCACAAGCCGCCTTTTGACAATCCGGAGTATCGGCGCGCAATGGCGCTGAGCATCGACCGCCAGGCTTTTGTCGACACCATCGCCCAGGGCGAAGGCCAAATCGGCGGCGTGCTGCAGCCGCCGCCGGATGGGTTGTGGGGCATGCCGCGGGAGGAAGTACAAAAGTTACCGGGGTACGGTTCCGACGTGGAGGCGAACCGTGCCGAGGGCCGCCAGATCATGCAGCAGCTCGGCTACGGTCCCGGCAAGCACCTCGACATCAAAGTCACGACCCGCAACGTCCAGCCCTATCGCGATCCCGCCGTGCTGCTGATCGACCAGCTGAAGCAGGTCTATATCGATGGCGAGCTCGAAGAGGTCGATACGCCGCAATATTTTCCAAAGATCATCCGCAAGGACTTCACGGTCGCCCTCAACCTGCAGACCAGCGGGCCCGACCCCGACCCGATCCTGAAGGTGTTTTACGGCTGCGGGTCCAGTCTCAATTGGGACGGCTACTGCAACCCCGAGGTCGATCAGCTGATCGACCGGCAATCGGAAGAGGTCGACCCCGCCCGCCGCAAAGGGCTGGTTTGGGAGATCGAGCGCAAGCTGGCCGCCGACAACGCCCGACCGATCCTTTTCTACGCGAAAGGCGCCACTTGCCGGCAGCCCTGGGCAAAGGGCTACACCCAGATGGCCAACAGCCTGTTCAACGGCTGGCGCATGGAGGACGTCTGGCTCGACAAGTAGGGTGACCCGGCAGGGATCGCTCAGCTTCTCCGTGGGGTGGCGGCGCGCCGCAGACGGTCGTTGATGGCGCGGCCGAGGCCGTGCTCGGGAATCGGTGTCACCGCGATCCCGGTAAAGCAGGGCCGGTCGGCCCGGCGCAGCATTGCGAAGAGGTTTGCTGCGGCCTCTGCAAGATCGCCTGACCGGCTCAGCCACAATACCTCGGCAAAGGCCGGCGACGCGTTTGGCCCAAAGGCGAGCAGCGCCTCGCCCGGGCGGGCGTCGATGGCGTCGAGCCGCACCGGCAACGTCGGCGCATAGTGGCTCGCCTGCATGCC
>JAFAHH010000216.1 GCA_019237355.1 Acetobacteraceae bacterium
CCAGGCGGTCCTCGCGGACATCAGGGACCGGGCGCGCACCAGGGCGGTTTTCGAACAGTTTCGCCCGGGTTTGGTCTTTCACGCGGCAGCGCTGAAGCATGTACCGATGGTGGAGGCAAACCCACTCGAAGGGCTGCTGACGAACGCGGCCGGAACGCGCCATGTCGCGGATGCTGCACGGGCGGTTGGAGCGCGGGCCATGGTCCTTATCTCCACCGATAAGGCGGTCAACCCTAGCAGCGTGATGGGTGCATCGAAGCGGCTGGCCGAGATGTATTGCCAGGCCCTGGATATAGCGGCCCGTTCCGCGGGCAGCGGCATGCGGTGCGTTACCGTCCGTTTTGGCAACGTGCTGGGGAGCACCGGTTCGGTTGTGCCGTTGTTCCAGCGTCAGCTCGAGCGCGGCGGGCCGCTGACCGTCACGCATCCCGACATGCAGCGCTATTTCATGACGGTGCGCGAAGCGGTGGGCCTGGTGCTGCAGGCGAGCGTCATCGGCGCCGGCATGCACCGGGAGCAGGTGCAAGAGGGCGGAATTTTCGTGCTCGATATGGGTAAGCCGGTGAAGATCGTCGATTTGGCGCGGCAGATGATCCGGCTTGCTGGGCTTCGGCCCGATGACGACGTAGAGATCCGGTTCACCGGCCTGCGGGCTGGGGAAAAGCTGTACGAGGAACTCTTCCATGGCCGCGAGCCGCCCGTGCCGACTGGGTTTCCTGGCCTGCTCATGGCAACGCCGCGCACAGCCGAACCCGCCTTCGTCGCCCGCGCGATCGATGAGATTGCGAATGCGTGCCGGTCCGGCCAGGCGCGCCTAGCTTTGCAATTGCTTGCGCGGCTCGTTCCGGAATTTGAGCATAATGCCGAAGCCCGGGCCGATGCTGCCCAAATCCGCTGACTGTTTCTGCTGAAAGGACCTCGATGCCCAACGTGCCGTTCCTGGACCTGAAGGCCCAGCAGCAGCGAATTGCGGCCGATTTGCGCCGGAGACTCGATGCGGTGCTGGCGCATTGCCAGTTCGTGCTGGGGCCGGAAGTGGCGGAGCTGGAAGAAGCGCTGGCCGCATTCTGTGGGGCGCAGCATTGCGTTGCGGTCAGCTCGGGGACTGACGCATTGCAGATCGCCTTGATGGCCGAGGGGATCGGACGCGGTGATGCGATATTCCTGCCCGCTTTCACCTATACCGCGACCGCGGAAGTGCCGCTGGTTCTGGGGGCCCGGCCAGTTTTTGTGGATGTCGATCCGGGCACATTTCAGATCGATCCCGCGCATCTGGAAGCGAGGATTGCCGGGGTTAAGCAGGCTGGGCGGCTGCGGCCGCGCGCTTTGATCGGAGTGGATCTGTTCGGGCAGCCTGCGAATTGGCCTGCGTTGTCAGCGATAGCGGCGAGGGAAGGCCTGTTCCTGCTCGACGATTGCGCGCAGAGTTTCGGCGCTGCCTTGCATGGAGCTAGGCTTGGGCGCCAGGCGGACGCCACGGCGGTCAGCTTCTTTCCCTCCAAGCCGCTCGGAGCTTATGGCGATGGCGGCGCGCTGTTCACTGAAAGCCCGGCCCGCGCTGCGCTCTATCGAAGCCTACGGACCCACGGCGAGGGAGCGACGCGGTATGAGGTGCTGCGGGCTGGCATGAATGCGCGGCTGGATTCCCTGCAGGCCGCCGTGCTGCTTGCAAAACTAACCGTGTTTGAGGGGGAGCTATACAGGCGCGAGCAGATCGCGCGCTACTACGATTCGGAGCTCGGCGATGCTGTGGTGATCCCGGCGCGGGTGCCCGACAGTGTGAGCGCGTGGGCGATATATTCGATACTCCTCCCGGATCGATCCACTCGTGCGCACGTGCAAGAGGCATTGCGGCACCACGATGTGCCGACTGCGATTTACTACCCGAAGCCGCTGCACCACCAACCGGCTTACCGCGATCATCACGATGGCACGCCGCTTCCCGTCTCTGAGGGTCTGGCCGAGCGCATTCTGGCGCTGCCGATCCACCCCGATCTGAGCGAGGACCAAGCGAAATACGTCTGTGCTCAGGTCCTTGAGGCTTTAGCATAGACAGACCCTCGCAATTGCATCGATCGCGAGCGGGTCCACCAGCGGGATCTCGACTCACAAAATCCACCGCATGATCCCGATCCGCGTGAAGTAGGAAGATCGATATGAAACCCACTCTCATGACCCTTTTGCTGCTCGCCGGCTTGGCTTATTGGGCCCCGGCGTCTTCGCAACCGATCCCGGTCGTCGCGGCCGAGAACTTTTATGGCGACGTCGCGACCCAACTTGCAGACGGCCATGCCAACGTTGTCAGCATCCTAAGCAACCCCAATCAAGATCCGCATCTCTTCGAAGCAAGCCCCTCAACTGCCCGCGATATCGCTAATGCAAGGATCGTGATTTACAACGGCGCGGATTACGATCCCTGGGCCTCAAAGC
>JAFAHH010000647.1 GCA_019237355.1 Acetobacteraceae bacterium
CAGCGAGCTCCCTAGGCTTGCCAAAGACGCCAAGGGGTCGAAGGCCGCCGGTCAGGCTGCAACCAAGTCGCCTCGCAAGCGCGCCTGAGCTACGCGATCAACCGCGGGGCCGTTATGACGCCCGGGGCAACGTCTACCCTCGCAAGCCCCGGCCAGAGCAAAAGATCGACGCGGCCGTCGCTCTCATCATGGCAATTGCGCGGTGCATGGCCAGCCAGCCGGCGCGCTCGGTCTATGAAAGCCGGGGGGTGGTGTTTGTCGGGTGACCGGGGGGCGTCAGGATCTTTCAGGCAGTGATCCGGTTCACCTGTGGGGTGAGTGGAGTTGTCCCGAAGGATAACAGAAAATTGCCATACGCATTCGAAGAGTGTCGCGTGCCGACCCGTTCGAGGGCGCGATGCCGGCATCGCCATATTCGGCGGTGATCTGGGCTGGCCGAGGCATCCCGTCCTACACGCACAAGGCTCTGTGGTCCGCGATTCAGCTGCTATCGACGGCAGAAGTGAAGCCGAAGAAGTGACAGAGAGACTAGCCGATGACATCGGCTCCCGGCCGCACAAATCGTCCGGATATGAAAAGGCTCATCAGCGACCGGCGCAGGCCGGCTAGCGTGGTCACGCATTCCTTCCAGGCACGCCGCTTGAGGTGTTCATCTACGATGTTGCGCGCAGCCTGCGTGGCGGGCCCTTTGAAAGCGGTTGCGCCAGCATGAACATGCTTGCATTGTAGGAGACCCCATCATTCCGCCCGCAATGGCTGAGCCGAGTTGAAAAGCTCGGGTGAAGGTACGAGGTCCGAAAGGCTACCCCGATTACATCCTCTGAAAATTTCAATAGAAATTGGTGATCGGCCAGGTTAGCATCAGCTCATCCAAGCCAGACAGATGGGGACAGATCCTCCCAAAAACCAAGTACCGCGCAGAAGCGAGCCTACCGGAAAGACCCGCACGCGGTCACGTTGACCGATGCACACCATCACCTATGGGATCTTTGTCGCCATCACTATCCGTGGCTCAGTGGCCGTACCGACCCGCATCTCTTTCTCGGCGATTACAGCAAGCTCCGACGCGACTACCCTCCGGAAGACTATCTGCACGATTCGGCTCTGCATAATGTGCTCGCGACGGTGCATTGCGAAGCGGAGATGGACCGCGCGTGCCAGGTCGAAGAGACGCTTTGGCTCACCGAGGTGAACGCACGATACGGGTTTCCGAATGCCATCGTGGCCCATGCCTGGTTCCACACGGAGGACGCCGAGGAGATCTTGACCAATCAGCGCGCTTTCCACTCGTGCGAGGAATTCGCTCGAAGCCGGTCACCTCGCCGGCGCCGGACAAGCCTGTCGGCGATCTCTGGGGCACTATGCAGAATCCGGCCTGGCTGCGCGGCTTCGCGCTGCTTGAGAGATTCGGGTTCTCATGGGATCTGCGCCTGCCGTTCTGGCGCCTGCTAGATGCGGCTGAGGTCGCGATGAGCTTTCCACGCGTGACCATAATCTCAATCACACCGGCTTCCCTTGGGACCGCAGCGAGGAGGGACTTGCGGCGTGGTGCCGGGGGATGGAGACGATCGCCCGGCAACCAAACGTGCATGTCAAGATCTCGGAGTTCGGTTTGCGAAACGCGCCCTGGGACTACGAATCAAACCGCCGGGTGGTGCGGGATGCGATCGCCATCTTCGGGATAGAGCGCTGCCTGTTCGCGACGAATTTCCCAGTTGCCGGGCTGCGCATCGACTATGACGAGCTGGTGCGTGCGGTGCGCCGTATGGTCGCGGACCTGCCGCAGGAAGATCGAGACCGGCTGTTGTGGCGGAACGCGTGCACTCTGTACCGGCTCGACCAGGAGGGCGTCGCCTCGCCCAAATAAGAGGCTTTGGAACGGCAGGGATCGTTTCGCTAGGTTTTGGGCCAAATGACCAGATCGGGGGCGTCTATATTCATTGGGCCTGCGCCGCCGCGCCCTGCTGTTCGAGCGATGCGGCACCGGTTTTGAAAGCATGGACACCGCGGCGGGGGCGCTCTCATGAGCCCCGTCACCGCAAGCCCGGCCGTGCTGGCCAGGTCCCGCCTGGAGCTGGCGATCGGGTCTTCGCGGTCTCGGCGCTTAGCGCGGATGAGGCCCTGTTCTCGATGGGATCCTGGCGTACGCGCGAACCCATCGTTCGCCTCGGAAGCGTTGGACCCGGGCTCAAAGTTGGTGGGAAAACATCGGCTTGCCTGGAACATCGAGCTCGGCACGAAGAATGCAGCCGCTGGCGGATTCAGTGATGAAGAGACTGCGCCCGTCAGGGCCACCAAATGCGACATTAGTGGTATGCAGCCCGGTGCAGCTACGTACGCGATACACCGGCTCGCCGAGTTGGTCGACAATCCAAACCGAGCCCATGCCGACATGCGCGATCGCTAGCCGCCCCTGCGCGTCCAGGGCCAGCCCGTCCGGGCCGCCGGAGCCCCCCGAAAGTTGCACAAACAGACCGACCTTTGCGGTGGTGCCATCCGGCATAAATGGGCAGGCGCCAAACACAATTCCCTCTGGTTACGGCCACATATAGGATCGTTTCGTCCAGGTTCATAACGACGCCGTTCGGGCTTGGTACGTTGCCAAGAAGACAAGTGACACGTCCATCCGGTGTGACGCGAAATACCCGCCCGGTTGGGTCGTGTAGTCCCGTCAGGCCCTGATCCGTGAAATAGAGATCGCCATTGGCCGCAAAAAATAGGTCGTTCACGGCCTTGAACCGCTCCAGATTAGCACGCACCAGAAACGGACGCACAACGCCCGTCACCGGGTCCATTTCCATAATGCCGTTCTTGTAATCAGCGATGAAGATGCGGCCGTCTTTATGGAATTTTAAGCCGTTCGGCCAGCCGTCGTATTCCGCGACCAGGGTGAAATCGCCTCCCGGGGAAATACGGAATACCTGGCCGTTCGGAATATCTACACACCATAAATTACCATCCTTATCGAAAGACGGCCCCTCGAGCAGCGATCTGGCCGGGCAGGCACCTGGCTGGCCGCGCACCCATTCGTTCCCCACCGCCGCGATGCGGAACTCAGGGGGCAATGTGGCAAAGATGCTGGTGGGGACGTCTTTGGGTGGGCCGAACAACATTGACGAACTCCAATTAGGAGTATCAGGTCGAGGTGGCGAATCGCCGTGAGGCAGGGCTTGCCTGTTCAATGGGCTGCCGCGTCAGCAGCATGGATGAGCCAGCGCCGCAGACCAGCAGCGC
>JAFAHH010000677.1 GCA_019237355.1 Acetobacteraceae bacterium
CGAAGCCGGGGCGTGCGGTGTTGCGGCGAGTACGGGAGCTAGCAGGGCTATCGCGAGGAGGGTTCCTAAGCCAGCCAAACGAAGGCGAAACATTAGAAATGGAACTCCTTTCCGGCGTCAGAGCCCTGATAGACCCGCAGCAAGTTCCCTTGCGCCGTCGTTGGCTTGAGGTTGAGGGCGTGGGACACGTCGGCGGCCCAAGTCGGAGCGAGCCCCGCAGCCGTTGCGGAGCCGGTCGGCTGGTCAGCAGCCCGCACGGCGAGCGAGAGCCGGCCAAGGCGCCCGGCAACTTGCACGCGCGCGGCTTGCTCCTCGGTTACCTCCAGAGTAACGGTACGCGCGGTATCGGCCTGGTTCTTACCCGACGGCGGTGAGGCTTCGGGCGTGGCGCCCTGGACGAGCGCCTGGTCGATCGCAATCACCCTCGCATCGCGGAGTACGATCTCGGCGGCGATCCGCCGCCCAATCGGCAGGCTTGGGTCCTCGATGGCCTGAGTCAGGATCACATCGACCCGGTCGCCCGGCCAGATCAGCCCTGCTGTCCCGCTGACCGCGTCAACGCCCACCGTAACGGCGCGCATTCCCTTATCCAGCACCGCGGCGAGGAAGCCATGGTCGCCCGGGCGCATCACGTCCGCAGGGAGCAGCACGTCGCCACGTGCGAGAGACCGGCGCACCATTCCGCCAATCCAAGAACGGCGTGCTTCCGGACTATCCACCACGGCGCCTTCGGGAATATCGTGCTGGACAAGCTCTTTGGAGGTGATGTCCTCGGCCACGAGCAAGCTACCGGCCCGCACGTCGCGGGCCAGCAAGAGCACCTGTCGCTTGGCGAGCATATCCGGCATTACCTGCGTGGCTGCCGAAGGCGTTGCTGGATGAATGGAGACCCAAGCAACCGTGCCGAAGCCCAGCAGGCCGATCGCCATCAAGCCGAACAGGAAAAGGCGGATGATCATGATCCGCTCGCGAATAAGGTGATGAGGGCGCCGGCGGCGATGCTGACCGCGTAAGGCAGCGGGCCGCCGCGGCTAAGCCGGAATTGCTCGGCCCGGCATATTCGGGCGAGCAGGCCCCGCGGCCGCGCGTTGCCCGGCCGGCCGATCAAGGGGCGCAGCGCGAGGTAGAGCAGGCCTAAGAAGCCGCCGCCGATGGCGATCACCGCGAGGCTGGTCGGAACCTGGGTTGGCGGGAGCACCAGCGCCACCGCAGCCAGGAGCTTCGCGTCGCCCCCGCCCAACCAGCGGCGGAGCCAGCAGAGGAGGGCCAGCGCAAATACGAGGCCGGCTGCGAGCAACCCGCTTACGATGGTGCCATCGGTGATACGAAGGATGAGGCCGATTCCGGCGAGGGCCGCGCAGAGCCAATTGGGAATGGTGCGGGCCGCGATGTCATGCAGGGCTGCGCCGATCAGGAGCAGTGCGGCAGCGCCAGGCAGCAGGGTGGCCAGCATGCTTGGCCTCAAACGGTTGCGTTTGCATTCGTAAAAGAAAGGTGAGGCAGCGGCCGCTGGAGCGGCCGCGCCAAGTCGTTAAGAGCCTGTGTGAGCGGTATTCGGCTCGACCGAGTCGGCATCTGGGCCTTAACTGCGCTCGGAGTACTAGAGCTCCCACCGCCAGAGCCCCAGTCGTGGTATTCTAGATGTGGTTCGTGACGTTGCTGATAGTACTCGAAATGGTAGTACCGAGCGTTGTAAACGCCCCAACGATCACGGCGCCGACCAAAGCGGCAACCAGCGCATATTCAAGAGCGGAAACGCCGCGCTTATCGCTTTTGAGGGCCGAAAGAAAGCTGCGGATGTTCATCAGCATTGCAGACTCCAGACGTGTGAGATGAGTAAATCGTTCCGGTAGAGCCCGATCCATTCTTTGGATCAGCATTTGATTTTCGAATGATAAGACGTAGCTCGTTAAAAGCCGGTTACTCTCCCACCCTCCTTTTGGAATAAAACTTCAGCCGGGCGGGCTGATCATTGCAGGCAGCCGGGCAGTGGTAGAGCGCATCACCACCACTCCAGGGGCCGCCTGAACGGGCGTCCAGATCCGAATGCCGAACGTCTCAGAACCAGCGTTCGCAAGCCGTGGCCGGGCTTGCTGGTCCGGCACCCCGGTCCAACCCGCCAGCACACGATCGCGATACGGGCCACCCCGGTCGGGGTCTGCGGAATGGTAATTCATGATAGCATTTTCCCAGTTACCGGTGCGCTCACGCAGTAACACCAAAAACCGCGCGGCATAGCGGGCATTCGCAACTGGGTCGAAACCTTGCTCCAGGCTGGCGAAGGCGCTCGGATGATGCAGCAGGTTTACTTGAAAGCATCCGATATCGATGCTCTGCACGCCGCTCGCCCGCAGGACCTGAACCTGAGTGATTGCGGCCTCCCTTGTCGGCAGGAAAGCGCCCGCGCCGTTCGCATCGATGGTCCATGGCCAGGGCGCGAGGCGGCCAGTTTGGGGATCACGGCGCCCGCTCTCCACGCGGCCAATGGCGGCGAGAATCCCCGGCGGCAAACCCTCGTCGCGTTCGGCAATGGCCGCGGCCTGTTCGCAATCGGAGAGCGCCTCCGCGGCCGCACCTACGGAGCCGAGGCCGATGAAAAACGAGGCGGCCGTGAGATAGCGCGCGATTTTGGCGAGACCCAGCATTGGCCGCGGAAAATCAACGACCGGTGCTAACCTTTGGTGAAGAGCTGCGAGCTAAAAGCATCCCAATGAGGTCGCGCCTTCGAAACCGCAATCGGGAAGGCGCCTCAATGACACTTTAACTAGATATAAGCAGTTTTGAGCGCATTTTCCTTCGGCTCGAAACGAGATTTAGGTGCTGCTGCGGTTGTTGAACACTTGAGGCGCGCATTTGGCAATAAATCTTTCAGGCGGATACCGCTCGTCCTTTGGCGGCGAGGGCCCCGTATTCGAAACGAGGCGCAAGTGCGGTGCCTCCGGGAGCATATCCGCGCGGGCCTCTTGGGAAAATCGTCGCCGGGGCAGATTTAGCCATCTCTCGGTCTTCGATGCTGCGAGCTACATGCTGATCAGCATCTTATTCGCATGCATCGCTGGGCGGGATGCATTCTGGGGCGCAATGCGCGGATCGTTGGTGAATCCCGACAGCTACATGCGCTTGATCCGTCTGCAGGAAATCCTGAGGCAGCAGGCCCCGTTGCACACCGTGCCGCGCGATGGATCAGGGCTCGGAACGGTGCTGCACTGGTCGCATCTGTTGGATAGCATTGTCCTGGCGCTTGCGTGCCCGCTTGTTCCGGTATTTGGATGGCACGCTGCCCTCTATTGGATCGCGGTCGCCTTCGGGCCTCTCAGCCTGGGGT
>JAFAHH010000706.1 GCA_019237355.1 Acetobacteraceae bacterium
GGTTACGTTTGGGATGAGCGAGTGCGCCGATGCCCGGCTGCTCGGCGCCGATCTGCATCCTAGCGGTTCCGAGCTCGCGGTGCGGATCGCGGATCACCACTTCCGATTCTGGCTGCACGCACCCGGCCAGCATATGGCCCTGAACGCAGTCGTGGCGTTGGCGGCAGCAGCGGCACTTGGGGCGGACCCGGTTGCGGGCGCCCGAGCGTTGGAACAGGAATTCCGCCCATTGGCCGGCCGGGGCGCCCAGCGACGGATCAAACTGGCAGGCGGCGAGGCGTTGCTGCTGGACGAGAGCTACAATGCCTCATCGGCATCGGTGCGCGCGGCCCTCTCAGTGTTGCGGCTGCAGCCCGCGAATCGCCGGCTGGCCGTCTTGGGAGACATGCTCGAACTTGGGGACGAAGCCCCCGCCGAGCACGCCGGCCTGGCTCAGGAGTTGGCCGAGACGGCGGATCAAGTCTTCGCTTGTGGCCCTCTGATGCGACATTTGATTGCTGCGTTGCCCGCCGGGTTGCCTGCCCAGCATACGGCGGATTCGGCCGCGCTCGCGCCGATTGTCGCTAACGCCGTTCGGCCCGGCGATGCAGTTTTGATTAAGGGGTCCCTTGGCAGCCGTATGCGGCTCATCGTATCCGCCCTCGAAACTGGGGGATATTGATGCTTTATGTTTTAACCCGGCCTTTTGCCGACCAATTCATCCTGTTCAATCTGTTTCGCTATATTACATTTCGTTCCGGCGCGGCATGCCTGACGGCATTGGTCGTGAGCTTCTGGCTTGGTCCGCGTGTGATCCGATGGCTGAAATCAGTGCAAGCTAATGGTCAGCCAATTCGGCTAGATGGGCCGGAGCGCCATCTGCGCGAAAAGCAAGGCACGCCAACAATGGGCGGCGTGCTGATCCTGATGGCGCTGGTCTTCTCCACCTTGCTCTGGGTCGATCTACGCAACGGCTATGTGTGGGCCGTGCTGTACGTAACGCTGGGCTACGGAGCGCTTGGCTTTGCCGATGATTACCGGAAGCTTTCCAAATGCAACCATTATGGCGTTTCAGCTCGTAGCAAGCTGATTGCACAAGCAGTGATCGGACTGCTTGCCGCTACATGGATTGCCTGGCTCACCCGGCCCCCCCTCGCCACCGGCGTCGCAGTTCCCGTGCTGAAAGAGGTGCTAATCCCGCTCAGCTTCGCATTTCCATTCTTCGGGATGCTAGTGATGCTGGGCGCCTCCAACGCCGTAAACCTTACTGATGGTCTCGACGGGCTTGCGATCGTACCGACCATCATCGTCGCTGGGGTGTTTGCCCTGATTGCGTATTTGGCCGGCAATCGGATCTTCGCCGAATACTTGCAGCTCAATCACGTGGCTGGCGTGGGCGAGCTCTGCGTGTTTTGCGCAGCGCTAATTGGCGCTGGATTGGGGTTCCTGTGGTTCAACGCTCCGCCCGCAGCGGTGTTCATGGGCGATACCGGAAGCCTGGCGCTGGGTGGTGCGCTCGGAGCCATTGCGGTCGCAACGAAGCATGAGATCGTGTTGCTGATCGTCGGTGGGTTATTCGTTGTCGAGACAGTGTCGGTCATTGTGCAAGTGTTCTGGTACAAGCGCACCGGCCGGCGGGTGTTCTTGATGGCGCCGCTGCATCATCATTTTGAAAAGAAAGGCTGGGCTGAACCGACCATTGTTATCCGTTTCTGGATCATCTCCATGATCCTGGCCCTGTGCGGCCTCGCGACGTTGAAGATCCGATGATCTTTTCAGGTCGGCGGTACGCGGTGGTCGGGCTAGGCCGGAGCGGGCTGGCTGCGTCCCGCGCGCTGATCGCACTGGGGGCGAAGGTCGATGCCTGGGATGATCGCGAAGAGGTCCGCACAGCAGCGGGCGATCTTCCTATGCGCGATCCCCTCGGAAGCGATTTCGAATACGACGCGCTGGTACTGTCGCCGGGTATTCCGCATCTATTGCCGCGTCCGCATCCGGCGGCCGTACGTGCCCGTGCCGACGGTGTGCCGATCCTTTCCGATGCCGAGCTGCTCTTCCAGGCGGTTCGGCTTTCCGGCTCGCGCGCGCGGTTCATCGGGATTACCGGCACTAATGGCAAGTCCACCACGACCGCCTTGCTCGCGCATATCCTGGCCTCAGCCGGCATCCGCGTGGAAGCGGGCGGCAATCTCGGCCCCACGGCGCTGGCTTTGCCAATCCTTCCGGATGATGCCGCATACGTGATCGAAATGTCGTCGTACATGTTGGAGCGACTCGCGGGCTTGCATTTCGCTGTAGCGGCGATGCTCAACATCAGCCCGGATCATCTCGATCGGCACGGCGATATGCAAGGCTACATCGCCGCCAAGCGTGCCATCTTCGAGCGTTGCGATTGCGCGGTGGCCGGGGTGGATGACGAACCGAGTCGGGCAATCGCCTCTGATGTGGGCGCGGTCACAATTTCCGGCTGTCAGCCAGCGGACGTCTGGTGCCACGGGCGCGTGCTACGGGACGATGCGGGGCCGATCCTTGACCTGGAGCAGGCGACCGCCTTACCCGGCATTCATAATGCCCAGAATGCCGCCGCCGCCTATGCCATGGCGCGGGCGCTTGGGATCGCTCGCAACGAGATTGCGCGCGCGATCCCAAGCTTTCCTGGCCTGCCGCACCGTCAGCAGCGCGTGGCAAGAATTCGCGGCGTATTGTTCATCAACGATAGCAAGGCGACGAACGCCGATGCGGCGGCGCGTGCGCTCGGATGCTATGAGCGGATCGCCTGGATTGCAGGTGGCATAGCTAAGGCGGGCGGGATTGCGCCCCTCGCGCCGTTATTTCCCCGTATCGAGCGAGCGCTGCTGATCGGACAGGACGCCCCGGCGCTCGGCGCCACGCTTGCCGCTCATGGCGTGCCGTTCGAAATCAGTGCTACGCTCGATCGCGCCGTTCCCGTTGCCTTCGCGACGGGTGCGCCCGTCGTTCTGCTTTCCCCAGCTTGCGCGAGCTTCGATCAATATAGCGGGTTCGAAGCGCGTGGCGAGCACTTCATGCGCTTAGTCGCCGATCTGGTGCGGGCGGAGGCGGCCTGATGCCGGTGCTGTCGCGGAATGATAGCTCCGTGCTGGGTCGGTGGTGGTGGACGGTCGATCGCTGGACCCTGTTCTCCGTCGCCGCACTGATCGGCTTCGGTTATGTCATGATGCTGGCCGCCTCACCGGCGGTGGCTGAACGCATCGGCCAGTCGCGCGACATATTCATCCTCAAGCAAGTCGTGTTTTTGGCCATCGCCGGGTTGTTGGTGATTGGCGTTTCCCTCCTCACACCCCGCGGCATTCGCCGGGTGGCTCTGGCCGGGTGCACGATTGCTCTGGCAATGACCGCCGCGACAATGCTCGTGGGCGTCGAGATCAAAGGCGCTCGGCGCTGGATCGCGCTTCCAGGCTTATCCCTGCAACCCAGCGAGTTCCTCAAACCCTGCTTTGCGGTGGTCGCTGCTTGGCTGATCAACGAAGGCCGCCGCACACCGCGCTTCCCCGGCATGCCGATCGCTTGCGGCCTGTTTGCGCTGATTGCTGTCGTTTTGAAATCACAACCCGATATCGGCATGCTCGCGGTCATCGCGGCCGTCTTCTTTGCCCAGCTCTACCTCGCCGGGCTCAATCTATTTCTAGTCGGTATGGGCGTCCTCGGATTGGGTTCCGCTGCCGGGGCTGCGTATCTGCTCTTTCCGCATGTACGCAGCCGGGTGGAGCGCTTTCTTGATCCCAGTACGGGCGATTCGTACCAGGTGCGAACAGCGTTGGAGGCCTTCGGCAACGGCGGCCTGCTCGGTCGCGGACCCGGTGAAGGCCATGTGAAAGACATATTGCCCGATGCGCATGCCGATTTCGTGTTCGCTGTTGCTGGCGAGGAGTTCGGCATGCTGGTGTGCCTTATCATCCTCGGCATATTTGCATTCATTGTGATTCGAGCGCTGCTGCGTCAATTGCAAGAGCAAGATTTGTTTATCGTGCTTGCATCGAGCGGCCTAGCCGTCGGTTTCGGGCTACAGGCGTTTGTGAACATGGGATCATCGTTGCATCTGATCCCAACCAAAGGCATGACCCTGCCCTTTGTCTCCTATGGTGGGTCCTCCGCCCTCGCCGTGGCGCTGGGCATCGGCATGCTGCTGGCGCTGACGCGGCGCCGCAATCACGGAGACCTGGTATGAGGGGGCCTGTCGCGCGGCCTGTGGTGATCGCCGCCGGCGGCACGGGGGGGCATTTTTTCCCGGCCGAAGCGCTGATGACCGAGCTCATTGCCCGTGGCCATCGGGTCGTGCTGATGACCGATGCACGAGCGGCGGCACGCAACACCAGCGCGTTCCAGGGGCGCGAGCACTACATCATCCATGGTGCAGGCCTGGCTGGGCGCGGTATGTTCCGGGCGGGCGCGGCGGCTGGGTCGCTGCTTGCCGGTGTGGCGCAGGCTCGTTTCCTGCTGGCGCGTCTTGATCCGGCTGCGGTGGCGGCTTTCGGCGGCTACGCTTCGGTTGCGCCGGTTCTTGCGGCACGCTCGCTACGTCGGCGGCCAGCCATCATCCTGCACGAGCAAAACGCGGTGCTCGGCCGGGCTAATCGCTTCCTGAGCCGATATGCCGATGTACTGGCGCTGAGCTTTGCGGATAGTACGGGAGTGCCGTCCTCGGCGCGCTCCATCGCCGTAGGTAATCCGGTGCGGTCAGAGTTTCGCTTCGCGGCCTACGAGCCGCCCGGCAAAGTCCTGAATGTGCTTGTGCTTGGCGGATCACTTGGCGCACGCGTGTTTAGCGACGTTGTGCCTGGGGCGCTTGTCCCGGGTATGCGCGTGGTTCAGCAATGCCGGCCGGAAGATCTCGCCCGGGTCCGGGAAGCCTATGCGCGGGCTGGCATTGGAGCCGAGCTTGCGACATTTTTCCCTGACATGGCGGAGCGGCTTGCTTGGGCGCATCTGGTGATCGCCCGGGCGGGTGCCTCGACCGTCGCCGAGCTTGCGGTTGCGGGCAGGCCGGCGATTCTGGTTCCTTTGCCAACGGCCGTTGACGACCACCAAGCGGCGAATGCTCGTTCCCTGGAACGTGCGGGTGCAGCCTGGATCATGCCGCAGGCGAGTTTCACCCCCGACTCGCTTCGAGCGCACATTTCCTCGTTGCTTGCTGCCCCTTCGCGACTGGTCCAAGCAGCCGAGGCCGCCGGCAAGGTCGCGCGCCCTAATGCGGCTCAGCTTCTTGCGGATCACATCGACGCGTCCTCAGTTCAGGAGAATCGTGCATGAGGGCGCTGCCCCTTTCGATTGGAACAATTCATTTCGTGGGCATAGGCGGCATCGGCATGTCAGGGATTGCCGAAGTGCTGCATAATCTGGGCTACAAGATACAGGGTTCGGATATCGTGGATAATGCCAATGTGCGGCGTCTACGCGCAACCGGCATTCCAGTGGCTCTCGGCCATGACCCGGCCAATGTGCGCGATGCGCAGGTTGTTGTCGCATCGTCGGCGGTGCGTGGCGACAATCCCGAGATCGTTGCCGCGCGCACGCGCGCAATCCCGGTGGTGCGGCGGGCCGAGATGCTGGCCGAGCTGATGCGATTGAAATGGTCGATTGCCGTCGGCGGCACGCATGGCAAGACCACGACAACGAGCCTGATCGCCGCGGTGCTGGAAGCGGCCAATCTCGATCCTACCGTTATCAATGGCGGGATTGTCAATGCGTATGGCACCAATGCCCGGCTCGGCTCGGGTGACTGGATGGTCGTGGAAGCCGATGAAAGCGATGGCAGCTTCGTCCGCCTGCCAGCGACCATCGCCGTGGTGACCAACATGGACCCGGAGCACCTGGATCATTGGGGCTCTGTCGAAACGATGATCGCTGGATATGACCAGTTCGTATACAACGTTCCATTCTATGGGTTCGCCGTGCTTTGCATCGACCATCCCGATGTCGCCGAGATGCTGCGCCGGCTTTCCGATCGGCGAGTGCTTACCTACGGGTTTTCGCCCCACGCTGACGTGCGGGCGGACCGGGTGGTGGCCGATAAGCTCGGCGCAACCTTCGAGGCTGTCGTTACTGATCGGGCGCGCAACCGCTCGCGCCGGATGGGTCCATTTCGCCTCCCGATGCTGGGCCACCACAACGTACAAAACGCGCTGGCGGCAATCGCCGTCGGGCTGGAGATGGATATCGATGACGGCACGTTGAGGAGCGCTTTTGCGGCGTTCCGGGGCGTGAACCGCCGCTTTACCAAGACCGGCGAAGCGGGCGGCATTTCGGTGATCGATGATTACGGCCATCACCCGGTGGAAATCGCGGCAGTATTGCGGGCCGCACGGCAAGCCGGTGCGCGCGAGGTCATCGCTGTGGTGCAGCCGCATCGCTACACAAGGCTGGCAACTTTGTTCCCCGAATTCTGCACCTGCATGAATGATGCGGCGACCGTGATCGTCGCCGATGTATACCCGGCCGGCGAGCCCCCAATCCCTGGGGTGGACCGCGACGCGCTGGTGGAAGGCCTGCGCGCGGCCGGGCATCGCAGTGTGGTGCCGTTGCCTGGCCCGGAGCACCTGGCGGAGATGGCTTACGCCATCGCCCGGCCCGGGGATTACATCGTCTGCCTCGGGGCAGGAAACATAACCCAATGGGCGCAGACCTTGCCGGATGAGCTGGCGCAACTGCAAATCGCCAATGGCCGGCGCATAGCGGGGGCTGCATGATCGCTCCTTGGCAAGAGTTGCCGGTTTGCCGTGGCCGGGTACAACGTCACGCGCGGCTCGCGCCCAACACCTGGTTTCGCGTTGGCGGCCCGGCTGAACTTCTTATCCGTCCGGCTGATGCGGATGACCTTGCGTCGTTGCTGCGTGATCTGCCTGCGACCATACCACTGCACGTCATTGGTGCCGCATCGAACCTGATCGTGCGCGATGGCGGGGTGCCCGGGGTAACGATCCGGCTTGGCCGCGGCTTCAGCGCGATCGAGGTGCAGGCCGATGGCGTGATCGCGGAGGCGGCCGCGCTGGACGTCACCGTGGCCGAGCAAGCGGCCGCCACAGGGCTAGGCGGGCTGGAATTCTTATGTGGCATTCCGGGCAGCATCGGAGGTGCTGTCGCGATGAATGCCGGCGCCTATCAGGCCGAAATTGCCGATGTGTTGGATTGGGCGGAGATTGTGACCCGCTCGGGTGAAATCATCCGGCTCCAACCGCACGAACTGGGCCTCGGCTATCGCCGGGCTTCGCTTCCACCCGAAAGCATTGTCATTCGTGCCCGCTTGCGTGCCTTTCCAGCGGAGCCAGCCGCAGTCGCGGGAAGGTTGGCGGGCATACGGGCCGCCCGCGAAGCAACCCAACCGGTGCGTGCCCGCACGGGGGGGAGCACGTTCCGGAATCCGCCGCACATGAAAGCCTGGGAGCTGATCGAGGCCGTCGGTTGTCGCGGATTGTCCCACGGTGGCGCGCAAGTCAGCGAGAAGCACTGCAATTTCTTGATTAACACGGGTTCGGCCACCGCCGCCGATTTGGAAGCGCTCGGGGAAGAAGTGCGCCGCCGGGTGCATGCCGGAAGCGGTATCGAGTTGGAATGGGAAATTCATCGCATCGGCATTCCAGCGCGCAGCCTGGAGGCGGCACTATGAAGCGGGTTGCTGTTCTCTACGGCGGGATTTCGTCCGAGCGTGAGGTAAGCCTTGCCTCTGGGAAGCAAGTTATTGCGGCGCTCGAGAGCGCCGGGCTCGCGGTGACGCCGGTCAAAGTGGGCGACGATCTTGGCGCGGTTCTGGCCGCACTCAACCCCAAGCCAGACGTGGTATTCAATGCCTTGCACGGTCGTTTCGGTGAAGATGGAACGATCCAGGGCGTGCTGGATTGGCTTGGCCTCCCTTACACTCATTCTGGCGTGCGCGCCTCGGCGCTGGCCATGAACAAGCAAGCGGCTCGGGCCGTTTTTGCCGGCGTTGGCCTACCGCTCGCCGCCGGACGGGTGGTGGCGATCCGCGACCTTCACTCGGCCAACCCTCTTCCGCTTCCCTACGTGATTAAGCCCCTTGATGAGGGCTCGTCCGTCGGTGTTTCTATCATTCGCGACGAAGCCGCGCGGGCAAGGGTCGCGCGGAACTGGGGCTATGGGCCAACCGCACTCGCCGAGGAATATGTGCCCGGCCGTGAGCTTACGGCTGCTGTGCTGGGCG
Organism: Acetobacteraceae bacterium; assembly: GCA_019237355.1. Classification (GTDB taxonomy): domain Bacteria; phylum Pseudomonadota; class Alphaproteobacteria; order Acetobacterales; family Acetobacteraceae; genus JAFAHH01. The sequence continues at coordinate 8,174 of JAFAHH010000706.1, forward strand.
AGAAGGCCCTTGCCGTCACTGAAATAACCGCGGCCGGTGGCTTTTATGATTACGAGTCAAAATACGCGGAGGGCGGCTCGCAACATACAGTTCCGGCGCGCATCCATCCCGAAGCGTATCAGCGAGTGCTAGAAATAGCTCTCGCTGCTCATCAAGCGCTCGGATGCCGCGGCGCTTCCCGTGCCGATTTTCGCTACGACGATACGGAAGGGGAGCCCGGCCGACTCGTTCTGCTGGAAGTGAATACTCAGCCGGGCCTTACACCGACGTCGTTGCTTCCGGAACAAGCGGCCCATTGCGGCATGAGTTTCCCGCAACTGTGCGCCTGGATGGCGGAGAACGCCCGATGCCGGGAGTGACTCGCGCCCCGCGCAACAGCGTGCATGATCGGCCCGGCCGGCTCAAACTGCTGCTGCGCCGGTCGCGATCGGTGCTGCGCCCAGTTCCGTTCCTGTGTGCTGGTGCGGTCCTGTTGGGTGGTGGCGCAGTCTTGTCCTATCTCTCCAGCAGCAAGGGCCTCAGCCTGCAGCAGCGCTTGGGGCGTGCCACAGGCCCAGTTGGCTTGAGGGTTACGGAAATTGCGATCGAAGGCCGACGGAACCTGCCCGAATCGCAGCTCCGAGCCGCGATCGGCGTCGGCCGGGGCGAACCGATTTTGAGCATATCCCTAGCTTCGGTTCGCAGCCGGGTTGAAAGCCTTTCTTGGGTTGAGCATGCAACCGTCGAGCGGCGGCTTCCCGGCACTATCGTTGTTTACATAGAAGAGCGCCGGCCGGTCGCGATATGGCAGAATGGCGGCAAGTTTGCGGTCGTCGACCGCAGCGGCCAAATTGTTAGCGATCGAGATATCACGCCGTTCAAGACGCTGCCGCTCATCGTGGGCGTGGGGGCGCCGCGCGCAGCCTCGTCTCTGCTGGCGGCCCTGGCGGCTCAGCCCGCGTTGCAAGCACGCGTGCTAGCGGCCGTAAGAGTGGCGGACCGGCGTTGGAACCTGCATCTCAACAGCGGAACGGATGTGCTCCTGCCGGAAGGTGCGGAAGCCCCGGCAATCAATCGATTGGCCACGCTGCAGAAAGAGCATGCACTTCTCGACCGACCGCTTCAAATCGTCGATATGCGCCTGCTGGACCGGTTGGTCGTGCGACCCATGCCGGCTTCGGCCCCCGCATCCGCTCCATCGCCGGACAGCGGAAAGAAACCGGCATGAACGACCTGTCGGGCCGTATTCTTCCGCCCGTAACCGATACGGATGAGCCTCAGCGTGGGCGCGGACAGCGGAGCGCACCGTTCGGGGTCGTCGATATTGGGACTACGAAAATCGCCTGTCTGATCGGACGCACTGAAAGCGATGGCACGCTTCGGGTACTTGGCTTCGGATGGCATAAAGGCCGCGGAATCCGCGGCGGATGTATTGTTGATCTCGAAGAAGCCGAACGCGCCATTCGCGCCGCCGTGGGTCAAGCCGAGGACATGGCCGATACAAGGCTGCGCTCGGTTACCATCAATCTAAGCTGCGGTCAGCCCGAAAGCCGCCTTTTCAATGTGCAGTGGCCGGTCGGCGGGCGGGCGGTTGAAGAGCAGGATATAAAGCGGGTTGTCTACGAGAGCCGGGGCCGTGCGATTTCTGACGGGCGCGAAACCATCCACGCCCTGCCGCTTGTTTTTTGCGTAGACGACACGCAGGGCATCGCCGATCCTCGAGGCCTCCATTGCACCACCCTTTCCGCCCGCATACACGTGATCGATGCGGCCGCTACTGCCCTCCGGTCACTGGGCGCCTGCATCGCCCGATGCGATCTCGATATTGCTGAGCTTGTTTCCGCGCCGCTGGCGGCAGGGCTTGCCACTTTGGTTCCGGATGAAAGGGAGCTCGGAGCCATTGTGATCGATATGGGAGGCGGCACGACGGGGTTCGCCGTGTTCGCCGAGGGGCAGATGCTGCATACGGCGCAGCTTCCCCTCGGCGGAGCTCATGTTACAAACGATATAGCCCGGGTGCTCTCCACGCCAATTCCGCATGCCGAGCGGCTGAAAACCCTGTACGGCAACATCCATGCCGCGCCAGAGGACGAACGCGAGCTGCTGCCGGTACCCCTTGTGGGCGAAGAGGATCACCACTTCGCCAAGGTGCCCCGAAGCATGATCGTCAACATCATTCGTCCGCGACTCGAGGAAACGTTCGAGCTGATCCGGGACCGCATCCAAGCGTCTGGCCTATCCTCTGCCGCAGGATCCCGCGTAGTGCTTACTGGCGGCGCTTGTCAGCTTTCGGGCTGCCGCGAACTGGCGGTGCGGATCTTGGGGCGACAGGTCCGGCTTGGAAGACCGCATAGCCTCCGCGGTATGCCCGACAGTGCAACCGGGTATGCCTTCGCGACGGCGGCCGGGCTGCTCTGCTGGGCATCAGGACAAGGTCGCGCGCTGCACGACATCGATCTCAATACGGATCGGCCGCCCGGAGTGTTGCGCCGAATCGTGAACTTCTTGAAGGAACGCGTGTGAGCCGAACGCCGAACACATCTGCAACCGGGGAGGCTTCCCTATGACCTTGAACCTGACCATCCCGCAACAGCTTCACGCCGATTTCACGCCGCGGATCACCGTGATCGGCGTGGGCGGCGGCGGAACCAACGCCGTCGACAACATGATCGCGATGAATTTGCAGGGCGTCGATTTCGTTGTCGCCAACACCGACTCGCAGCAGCTCATGCATAGCCGTTCTGATCGGCGTATCCAGCTCGGCCCGCATATCACGCAGGGACTCGGCGCAGGAGCGAAGCCGGAGATAGGCCGCGCGGCAGCGGAGGAAGCGGCCGATGAGCTTTATCGCCAGCTCGACGGGGCGCACATGGTGTTCATCACCGCGGGGATGGGCGGCGGCACGGGCACGGGCGCGGCGCCGGTGATCGCGCGGATGGCGCGGGAGCGCAACATCCTGACCGTGGGTGTTGTGACCAAACCCTTCGCTTTCGAAGGCAGCCGCCGGGCACGCGCCGCCGATGCGGGGATTGAGGAGCTGCAGCAATATGTGGATACGCTGATTGTGATCCCCAATCAGAACCTATTCCGTATGGCCAATGAGCGCAC
>JAFAHH010000852.1 GCA_019237355.1 Acetobacteraceae bacterium
CAGTCATGAAGGCGACTCTTATCGTCGAATCGAGCTGATCACCGGTAATCCGAGGCGGCGGCAGTGGACGCCTGAGGAGAAGGCGCAGATTGTTGCCGAGAGCTTCCGTCCTGGCGTGAAGGCGTCGGATGTTGCACGCCGGCATGGGGTGAGCCGCGGCGTGCTTTGGTCCTTGGCGGCGCGAGGCCCGCGAGCAAAGCGCGGCGTCCCCCAATTGGCTTCGTGCCGCTCCGAATTGCGGAGAATACCCCGGCCCCTGCGGTGACCCCGGAACGTCCAAGCCAGCGGCAACTGCTTCGTAAACGGCCGCACAATCATATGCGCCGTCGGCGATCATCGAAGCGATGTCGGTATCGACCTAATCGAGCAGCTCCGGGACTTCCGAAACGTCGCCCACATCGTCGGGCGTTAACTCCGAGGCGACGATGTCATGCGTGCCGGCATCAATACCAAGGTGCAGCTTGCGCCACCGGCGGCGCGACCTGACACCATGTTTCTGATCCAGCCATTCGCCTTCGCCGTAAATCTTGAGGCCCGTGCTGTCGACAAGAAGATGCAACGGTTCGTCACGACGGATCCGGCTTGGCAAGATCGTCAGTCCGCCGCTCCTACGGCTCAGAGTCGTGTGATCGGGCACTCGGATATCGACATGGAGCACCGCGGCGATCGAACGCAGCAGGCCTTCGGTTTGACGCAGCGGCTGATGAAATACCAGGCGCAGTGCGAGACCGGTTTCGATGGCAATCTCTGAATAGACCGGCTGGCCACCGCGTTCTCCGGTCGCTGGGGCGTGCCAGGCCGCAACCGCTTCTTCGGAAAGCCAAACCGTGATGCTGCCCCGCCTTATCAATGCGGAATCGTATTCCGGCCAGTTCGTGACCCGGTATCTGGCTTTCGGGATCTTATGGCGGCGGCTTTCATTGTAGTTGTAGGGCATGGCTCGTCCCGCTGAGGCGGCGCCTATGCTACAATCACTCTGTCCCCGATGTTGACGGCCTGCCTGGCGCGTCAGACGGCAATCCAACACGCCCAACACGCGGGGCTACCCCTGCCCGCTTCACGTTGGAAATCTGTAATACCTCATCGAGGCCAGCTTGGCCTTCTCTCGGTCTTCGAGGTAGGCGAGCGCCATCTCGGCAGCTGGCCAGTCAAAGCTGATGACCAGCCATTGTAATCGAATTTAGGGAGATCGGCCTGCAGGCGCCGGTGCCGCTCGAGTACGATGGGCGGGTTGTCGTAGCCGTGTATGAAGACAAGCACGTCACCCCGTGAAACACCGGTTTCATCCCGTTTACGCCCGGCCTTTGCAACAACCTTGCGCACCCATTCGTCTCGGGTCCGCTAGACTCCAGAATTGCCGGTGAACTGACGAGCATCATATCTCCGCTTCCACATCGCCTTCACGAAACGCACAGTCTCAACTCCGCTATCGAACAACTTCGGCTCAGCACCGGGCGACACGAGGCGCACTTTGCCGTTCTTCAAGAAATAGATGCCCGAGCCATCGGGCAGAATGATATAAGATGTGTAGTCGCTCGCGATCACGCTGCTCGGCCTGCTGAGCTGAGAGATTCGTCGTAGCTGTCATCCCACAGATCCGCTTGGGATGGTGCCACGCATGCTCTGCATCGCCAATCGCTGCCGTTCCGCTTCCACCAGACGATCCCGTAACATAACGGGCACGGTTGCGGCGGCTCGAGAACGTGCGAATCAGTCATCGCCGCATGCGTGACCTGGATGGGTGGCGCCTGTACCTCCGGTGGCTTGGCGGACTGCGCGCCAGGATCTTGCTCAATAGGCGCCGCATGCACGGCGTGGGCTGACTGCCGGTCGGCCGATTGTTCGGCATGCGACCCCCCGTCCTTAGCCTGTGGCTGGGCAAGACTGGCGGGCTCCGGCCCGCTTGTGAGCAGGCCGGCCGGCTGCTGGCGTGTGCCGAGTTGGTGCCGGTGCAGCACGTCGCATACTTTCATAAGCCCGCCTATCGCATGCAGGTGCATGAGATTCTCGCTGGCCTGCTGCAGCTCGCCGCCAGGCACCTGCGCGATGATCAGGTCCGCGAGCCAATTGACGGCGTTCTGCCCTTCATCTTGGGTCTGGGCCGGACCCGGCGTCGGCGCCTCCGGCATCGGCGCCTCCGCGGCGGGGCCGCGCTGGTCATTCGCGTCGGGAAGGTGCTGGAGGGCGGGACTGGGATTCGGCTTGCGATGCCGTTTGGCGGCCGCTAGCTCGCTGACCTTCTCTTTCTGAACCTCAGGCCTGGCAGCTGCGACCTTCGCCCGCTCCCTCGTGTTCAATCCCGCTTCGTTCGCGGCCTTTTTGATCTCCTCGGGTAAGCTCTCAGCAGCGGCCGCGCGAGATATTATGGAGGGGTCGAGGTTGAGCGCCGCAGCCGTCTTGCGGATGGCCTTCTCCGCCGGTTGCTGGCGGCCGCCGCAAGGTGTTGGCTCGGCCAACACCTTCTCCTGGGTTAGCCGGACCCGCTCCGCAATGTGCTGCCGGCGCTGCTCTGGGCTCAGTTCGGCACGGGCAAAGTTCTCGTCGATTTCCCAGATGCGCGCCTCAAGCTCGTCATCGAAAACCGCAGCCTCAACCATCTCCCCCAAACGGCGGCACGCGTCAACGCGATGCGCACCCGCGACGAGATGATGCTTGCCATCCGCGGCCGATAGCACGGCGACTGGGTGCTGCAGCCCGATCTCTCGGATGCTGTCCATCAACGACAGCACGATCTCCTCTTGGAGAGGCCGTCGGTTCTCCGCGACGGTGATATCCTCCGGATTAAGGAATTTCCGAATTTTAACCGGAAAGACGCACTCAACCGAAACGGTCGCGTTATGAGCTGCCGTGGACAGCATTTGATCCGGTCGTTCCCGCTGGAAATTGATGGCGCTCAATGTCTGCATTGCCTTTCTGTTCCATTGCTAATTCATTGCCGCACAGCCTCGGATTGCCCTGCCCGTATCTAGAGATCCGGCATTTTGGTGCCGAACCGTTGCTCGCGGTGGTGCCTGCATAGCCAGACCTCAATGATTCGACACTCGTTTGCGTGTGTAACCGACAAGGCTTTAGATGTTTGCACAGCACATATATTCCGACATTCTCGCGAATCTGGGCCGGAAGTCCCTCAATTCGCATCATCGAGGAATTGGAGCAGTCGCCCGTGCATGGCTCTGCAGCGGCCGACGGCGCGAAAGATCCTGGCCACCGTGCCTGCGAGCGGGCGGCTTAGCAGTTGCGGTTGCGTGATGGGGAATCCGCCGCTTCGCTATGGAGCCTCATTCCCCCATGCGTCCCATCCCTCGAGCCGGCGGCGAGCGAACATTTCCAATTTAGGCAAATGGGGAAACATTCCTTCGATCATCTCAGCAAACACAGGCGGCTTGACATTATGCTCAGCCACTTGTGCCTCGATCACTGACGGGAACTGATCACCTGGGGCCGGGGCTGGTATTTTTCCCTT
>JAFAHH010001083.1 GCA_019237355.1 Acetobacteraceae bacterium
GCCAGGGTCTCCTCGCGCAATTTGTCCCAGCCCTGGTCGAACTTGCCCTTGTACTTGTCGGCCCATTCCTTGGGTACATGGTGCGGAGCGTGGACGGCCCCGGGCGCGAAGTAGGCGAAGAATGGTTTGTCGGGAGCCAGCGCCTTCTGTTGTGAGATCCAGGCCATGGCCTTGTCGGTCATGTCGGCCATGAAGTGGTAGCCCTCTTCCGGCGTTTTCTTGGGTTCGACCGGCGTCGTGCCCTCGTAGAGCGAGGGATACCATTGGTTCGCCTCACCGCCGATGAAGCCGTAGAAATACTCGAACCCGCCGCCGCCGGTTGGCCATTGGTCGAACGGTCCGACCGGGCTCGCCTCCCACACGGGCACCTCGTGGCATTTGCCGAACTGGGCGGTCGAGTAGCCGTTGAGCTTCAGGGTCCGGGCGATCGGCGAGACAGTGTTGGGAATTACCGAGCTGTACCCCGGCGCGCCGGTGGCGATCTCGGTGATGCCGGCCATGCCCGCGGAGTGGTGGTTGCGCCCGGTCAGCAGCGCCGCCCGACCCGGGCGGCGCAGAGGGCGGTCGTGTGGAAGCGGTTGTATTTCAGGCCATCTGCCGCCAGCCGTTCAGCGTTCGGCGTCTGGCACGGGCCGCCAAAGGCGCTTGAGGCGCCGAAGCCGACATCATCGAGGAGGATGAGCAGCACGTTCGGCGCCCCCTTTGGCGGACGCAACTGTTCGATTGGAGGGAATTTGGTGTCCGGATCCCTTGCGTCATACGTGATCAGGCCGGTTCGCTCGGGAGTCGGCATCGGGAGATGTGAACGATGCTTCTTGTCTTCGCTGCTCATACCTGATCGTCCTTTGCGGTTTTGAGTGTCGACATTCGGCTTTCCACGAGATTCATTGCGCAGGAACTTGCATCCATCACTGCGACGCTTTCGACTGCCGAACAACGCACCGGAAGCCGACATGACTCGCGGCCGAGTCAATCGCTTGCGCATGGCGGGCAGCCGGGCGGTAACGGCGGCAGTAATTCGGTGCGCAAAGATGCGAGCCGCCCTTAATGACCTTGCGCGGGATCCGCACCGACCGGTCGCATGGATCGTAACTGTCAGCCTCCCGCCCACCGCGCGGATTCTGCGGGATGCAGCAGGGCTTTGCCGCCTCCGCGGTGTGCCGGGCAAAGTACCAATCGGCAGTCCATTCCCAAACGTTGCCGATCATGTCGTAAATTCCGTAGCCGTTGGGCGGGAAGGCCAGCACCGGAGAGGTCCGCGTGTAGCCGTCCGTCGCGAGGTTTTCGTTCGGAAACGCACCCTGCCAGGTGTTCGCCAGGTGACGGCCGCCGGGTGTCAACTCGTCGCCCCAGGCAAACTCGGCCCCGTCTAGGCCGCCGCGCGCCGCATATTCCCATTCGGCTTCCGTCGGGAGCTCTTTCCCGGCCCAGGTCGCATACGCTTCGGCGTCCTTATACGCGATATGGACGACCGGGTGGTCGTCCAAGCCTCGGTTCGAGCGGCCCCGGCCATAGGGGCGGCGCCAATTGGCGCCGAATTCGAATTTCCACCACTGCGACCAGTTCCTGAGGTCGACCGGGCGACCCGGCGGCGTGAATACGAGCGAGCCCGGCTTCAACATATGCGGCAATGCGCCGGGATAGTCCTTCGGGTCCGGCGCGATCTCGGCCACCGTGACATAGCCGGTCGCCTCGGCGAACTGGCGGAACTGGTGGTTGGTCACCGGCGTGCAATCGATCCAAAAGGGGTCGACCTTTACCCAGTGAACGGGCGCTTCTTCCGGATAGTGCCGGTCTGATCCCATCCGGAACGTGCCGCCTGGGATGAATGCCATCCCAGGATGAGGAGGCGCTCCTCCATACGGAGCAACCATCGCGTGTTCGGAGTGTAGTTGAGAACTCATCCGGAGTTTCTCCTCGGGCAGGGCAAGGTTGCGCTATCTCCGGATCAGTTTCCTCATTGATCCGGTGCCGAACAACTCTCGTTGCCCCCCGCGAGCGGCGAGCCCAGACCCGGCAGATCGAGATCACGGAGCCGACCTTGCAGCGCTGACGGCCTCGGCGCCTATGCAGATTTGGCAAGCGAGACTTTTTTGGTTCTGGTCGGTGCCTGCATTGCACGAGATCAATGCTGCCGCGGCCCCGGGCCGTTCACTCCGCAGCGGGGCTAGATGCGATCTCCTCTGCCCGGTAACCCTGGGCGAAGAGCAAGGCTCGCAGGTCTGCGTGGTCGACCCGCGCCCGAACTTGGGCCGCCACGACAGGCTTGGCCCGGAACGCGATTCCCAAGCCTGCCTGCCTGAGCATTGCCAAATCATTGGCCCCGTCCCCGACCGCGAGCGTTTCGGAAAGCGCAAGCCCACGTTCGGCGGCTAAGCCTTTTAGCGTCGCGAGCTTGGCGTCTTGTCCCAGAATCGGCTCGGCGACCGCACCAATCAGGTGGGCGCCATCATCCAGGAGGACGTTCGCGCGATGCACATCGAAGCCAACCAGCGCCGCGACCCGGCCGGTGAAATAAGTGAAGCCGCCGGAAACCAGTACCGTCAGCGCCCCCTGGGCGCGCATCGTCGAAACAAGCTCATTGGCGCCCGGCGTCAAGCGCACCCGCTCCCAGGTTCTATCCAGAGCTTCCAGGGAGAGGCCCGTCAGCATGGAAACCCGGAGCCGGAGGGCTTCGGCGAAATCGATCTCACCGTTCATGGCCCGGCGGGTGATCGCCGCGATCCGCTCCTTGAGACCAGCGAAGTCGGCCAGTTCGTCTAGGGTTTCTCCTGTAACGATAGTACTGTCCATGTCGGCGACCAACAGGCGCTTACGCCGGCCAGCGGCATCAACCGGGAGTATATCGATGGGCATACCCTGCAGCAGCGCACGCAGTCGGTCCATATCGGGCTCGGCATTACAGGGTATGTCGACGGCCTCGCCGGGGCTAAGCATCTGCGGCGGACCGCCCTTAACCTGCGCCCGGACCCGCTTGATAAGGCTTTGATCGAGGCATCTTGTATCCCGCTTCGCAACCAGTGTCAGGATCGTGGCCATGAGGGGGGCGGATCATCCTTTCGCGCTGATTGTGGCTGGGCCGACCTGCAGCGGCAAATCGGCGCTGGCGATTAATCTCGCCCGGCGGTTCGGCGGCCGCATCATCAATGCCGATTCCATGCAGGTTTATCGCGAGTTGCGGATCCTAACCGCCCGACCTTCGCCCGAGGACGAAGCGCAGGCCCCGCATGCGCTGTACGGAGTCCGCCCCGCTGCGGATGCGGGCAGCGTCGCCTGGTGGCGGGCGGCAGCGCTGGAGGAGATGGCGCGAACGGCTGCTTCTGGATGCGTGCCCATCCTCTGCGGCGGAACCGGTCTGTACTTGTCCGCGCTGGTCGAGGGACTCGCAGAAATACCCGACCCAGGTCCGGAGGCCCGGGCTGAATCCCGGGCGCTGCTCGCCAGTATCAGGGCCGGGCGCCTGCACGCTCGCTTGGAAGCTGTCGACCCGGCCACAGCATCGCGTCTCGATCCGCGCGACTCCCAGCGCATCGCCCGCGCCTGGGAGGTATGGCGGGGCACGGGCAAGCCGCTCTCGGCTTGGCTCGCTCCGCCTCCCGCCCCAGCCCCCTGGCGCTTCGGCACCATCCTTCTCGACCCTCCACGGCTCGGATCGCGCCAAGCCATCGCCGACCGGTTTGCCGGAATGCTGCGGGATGGGGCGGTCGATGAGGTGCGCTCCGTATTGGAGCTTGACC